>JBMCTC010000099.1:0-9853 GCA_048624115.1 Spirochaetota bacterium | reverse complement strand
CGCGAGCACGTCGTGAATCGTCTTTCCTTTGTAGTGGATGTCAAGGGTCTCTCGATTGAAACGCTTCCCGCCGCACACATCGCACACGACGTACACATCGGGCAAAAAGTGCATCTCGATCTGGATTGTGCCGGCGCCTTGACAGTTCTCGCAGCGGCCACCTTTCACATTGAAGCTAAACCGCCCCGGCTTGTACCCCCGCGCGCGGCTCTCAGGCAACGAGGCAAAGAGCTCCCGGATCGGCCCGTACAGACCCACATAGGTTGCCGGATTGGATCGAGGAGTTCGACCGATCGGGCTCTGATCGATGTTGATGATTTTGTCGAGCGCGTCAATGCCCTCGATCGCCTCAAAATCGGCTAACGCGTGATGTGCCCTGTTCAGCTTGTTCGCAAGGTACGGGTACAAAATGTCGGAGAGCAGTGTCGACTTCCCACTCCCCGAAACACCGGTAATGACCGAGAGTGTACCGAGCGGTATCGATACGTCGATGTTTTTGAGATTGTGCTCACGGGCGCCTCGAATCGTGATCGATTGCCCGGTTCCCTCCCTGCGCTCGGAGCGCTTAGGAACACTTCTCCTCCCGCTCAGGTACTGCCCGGTCAGGCTCTCCTCGTGGACGAGTATCTGTTCGACCGTGCCCTCTGCGACGATCTGACCACCGTGGACTCCGGCTCCCGGTCCGAGGTCAACGATGTAGTCCGCTGCCCGCAGCGTCTGCTCGTCGTGTTCGACCACGATGAGGGTGTTCCCCAGATCGCGAAGGTGCGTGAGTGTACCGATGAGACGCTCGTTGTCGCGTTGATGGAGCCCGATCGTAGGTTCGTCGAGGATGTAGAGAACGCCTACGAGCGAGCTTCCGATTTGCGTCGCAAGCCTGATGCGCTGGGCTTCGCCACCCGAGAGGGTTGCGGCGGTGCGGTCGAGCGTGAGGTATTGCAGTCCAACGCTCTGCATAAAGCCGAGTCGCGAGGTGATCTCCTTGAGGATCTGCGAGGTGATCTGCGCCTCCGTCTGCGAGAGCTCGAGCTTCGAGAAGAAATCGATGGCTTCGGCAACACTCATGGACGTCACGTCGTGAATGCTCTTTCCGTTTACAAGCACGAAGAGCGCCTCGGGACGCAGGCGTTTGCCGCCACACGTCTCGCAGGCCCGCTGGCTCATGAAGCCCTCGAGCCACTGCTTCACGCCGTCAGAGGTGGTCTCGACATAGCGTCGCTTGAGGTCGGCCAAAACGCCGGGAAACCGGGTCTCGTACTCAAAACTCCCACTCTTCTCCTTATTGACGTAGCGAACATGAATCTCTTCGTCCGTCCCATAGAGAATAGCATGCATCGCCTTCTCGGAAAGCTCTTCAAGCGGCGTGTCGAGCATGAAGCCCACGTGCTTTGCCAAGCTCTCGAAGCGGCTCTTGTTCCAGGCCGCGGTCGGATTGTAGGGCAAGAGCCCGCCATCGCTAAAGCTCAAACTCCGATCGGGCATGATCAGATCGTGATCGAACTCAAGCTTCAGGCCAAGGCCGGAACAATCGGGACATGCGCCGTACGGATTGTTGAACGAGAACAGACGGGGCTCAAGCTCGGGGAAGCTGATCTCGCTATCCGGATAGAAGTAGTTCTGGCTAAACGATTGTGTTTCTGCATCGCTACCGCTTCCGACAATGACCTTGAGCAGGCCGTCGGAAAGCTGCAGGGCGGACTCCACGCTGTCCGCCACGCGTCGGCGGTTATCTTCTTGCACTCGGAGTCGATCAACGATGAGGTCGATGTCGTGCTTTTTGTTCTTCTCAAGCATAATCTCATCCTCGAGCATCACCGTCTCGCCGTCTATGATCGCTCTTCGGAATCCCGCCTTTCGAGCATCCTCAACCACCTTTTTATGCTCTCCCTTGCGGCCCCGAATGACGGGGGAGGCAAGCGTTACACGAGCGCCCGGTTCGTGCGCCATGACCGCATCGATGATCTCGTCTACGGTTTGGCGGGTGATCGGCTCGCCACTCTTTGGATCGTGCGGCACGCCGATGCGCGCGAAAAGCAAACGATAGTAGTCGTATATCTCGGTAACGGTACCAACGGTAGACCGAGGATTGCGGCTTGTGGTCTTTTGCTCGATGCTTATTGCGGGGCTCAAGCCCTCGATGTAATCGACGTCGGGCTTGTCAAGGCGCCCGAGAAACTGCCGCGCGTAGGCACTCAAAGACTCAACGTAGCGCCGCTGTCCTTCGGCGAAGATCGTGTCAAAGGCGAGACTACTCTTCCCCGATCCTGAGAGGCCGGAGACAACAATGAGCTTGTCGCGCGGGAGCGTTAGGTCGATGTTCTTGAGGTTGTGCTCGCGCGCTCCACGGATGATCAGTTGATCCATAGTTGGGATAGACTACGACAGAAGCAGCGGTGTGCCAAGTTCAGCGCCGTGGAACAAGTGGAGGCTCAGTCGCCGGATCCTCGAGTTGGACGGCAGAACGCGTCTGCCAGTCGGTGCCTCCAAGCGACTGAAGCCCGCGCTGGTTTGCCTCCGGGGTTGTCGCAAGTAGCGCCCACAGGTCAAACGCCGCGCGCTCGTTGCCACCAGCGTAGAACGCGGCGGCAAGGTAGTATATGTCGTGAAACAGGTCTGTCTCACGAACAAAGCGAGCGCTCTCAGGGTACTCGGCAGCCTTGCGCAGAAGATCCTCGACGGTCCGAAACTGGTAGAGTGGATCGCGTTCGCGAACACCGTCTATCACAGCGGTGAGCGACTGGATGACCGCGATACCTGCTTGCTCGCCGGCTTCTGCGTACTGCCCCAGTCCCACCAGGAACTCCGCGAGCATGCCGCGTGCACGAGTTGCTCCATCGATTGGAACGCGGTAGAGAACGAGCATACCATCGATTCCTTCGTCGGCAAATCCGCGAACCATGTTTGGTGGGACGAGGATCTCGTCGGGAATCGGAGACTCGGCAAGGATCGCGCGTAGCTCAGCTTCATAACGGGCGAGATCGCGCTGGGTCCAGTAGATAGCGGCCTTCTCGTAGCGTACGAGAAGCGCACGGCCGGGCGCGAGAAACCGGGAACGGAGCTCGAGTGCCCGGTCGAGGTAGTCGAGCGCAATGGTGAGGTCGCCCGGCACGCCGGTCGCGGCATATGCCTGGCCGAGTAGGAGATGCGCGAGCGGGTTCTGCGAGTCGCGATCGATACTACGGCGTAGCAGACGAATGGCATTTCCAAGCTCGCCCCGCTCAATCGAAAGCTCCGCCCGCTCGACAAGCAACCAGGCCGGCTCGTCTTGCGCACCTGCCGACTGAGAGCTGAGTGCGACAGCGTAGGCCAAAAAAAAGAAGAGCAGTAGCATGCAACGGCGAAGATGTTGCCTCATCCTGCTCTTCTTATCGGCCTCACAAAGAATCGAGTGAGTTTAGTTTTCGAAGTTGCCGGTTATGAGGAAGAGGAAAACCATGACAAACAGCGCAACGGTCTCGATAATACCGAGCACAAAGATGTAATTACCGGTTCCTTTACCGGTCTCTCCCATTGCATCGGAAGCGGCCGCCGCTGCCCTTCCTTGGAACCAGGCCGACATGCCAATGGCGAGGCCGCCAAGCACGCCTGCACCGAGAACATATGCAGCATCTGCGCCAAGACCGATCGCCTGCGCGAGTCGGTTCATGAGCAGGTATCCGTAGATCGTCTGGCTCAATGGGAAGCCCACGAACGCGATGAGAATAAACGGTGCGGGACGGTTCTGCACGTAGCACTTTTTCCAAGCGCCCACTGCAGCCATTCCTGCACTACCCGTTCCCAATGCCGAACCAACAGCGGCGAATGCAATTGCCGCACCTATACCGATAAGACCCCAGTTCATTGATTACTCCTTACGAGGCTTTTCTATTGCTTTTTGCAAAGGGCTGATACTCAGTACCAGTCCATTCCATACCAACATGCCCGGAAAACTCGAGCAGATTTAATCGAACTCCATGAACGATAACCGCAAGCCCACCCATGATCAGATTGAGCGTGTGGCCAAAGAGCAGCACGAGAATCGCGCCCGCGATCGCGGGGCCCTCGAAACCGATGCTCGCTGCCATCTCGTTGAATGCCTGCGCAATCGCAACCGACGCGAGTCCCACGGCGAACAGGCGAATGTAGGAAATGATGTCACTAAACGCCCCAATCACATCAAAAACGTTGGTGAACGCTCCCTTGAGACCGTTGAGTACCCCACCAAAAAAGCCGGTATCCGTGCTCTGACCGCTGAAGAGGAACACCACGGCTATCCCGCCGATAATCATCCATATCCCGTAGTTCGGGAACGTTGTTCCGAGGAACAGACTCACGACCAGCATATAGAGGGCAAGCAAGATGCTCCACCAGCCGAGCTGCGCAAACGCGCGCAATCGCGGACGAGATTTGAGCTCGCGGAAGAAGTTCCACACGTGTGCGATCGAGAGGTGCACTACGGCGAGTACAAAGCAAACCGCCTGCACCGCCTGCACGCTTGCGGGATCGAAACTATCGAGCACCGGTACTGTTAGGTAGTTAAACGGTGGTGTTTCACCGATCGGCTCGTAGCCAAACCAGTTGCCGCTCATCCCACCCCATGCGATCGTGCTCAGACTCAATACCAAAAGGAGCGAGAGCGCGAGCCCGTTCTTCCCGCGGCCCTTCACCAGCCCAACGATAGCGCCAAGAAAGAGGATTACCCCGTAGCCGGCGTCACCGATGATCATGCCGACAAAGACGATAAAGAAGAGCAAAAAGAAGAAGCTTATGTCACGCTCTCGGTAGCCGGGAACCACACCCAACAGATCAAAGACCGGTCGGACAATGCGAATAAACGCCGGATTCTTGATCTTTGTCGGCACCGGATCGTCGGGCTCCGGATCTCGGACCAACACGCCCCAGCCGTTGTTTCGCGCCGCCTGCTTGAGCGCGTCGACCTCTTTCGTGGGCAGATAGCCGGTAATGTAGGCGACTCGCTCTTCGCTATCCATGTTGAGGCGAACCTGATTGTCACGCAGCCGCGCCTCGATCGCCGCAAGTGTCTCTTCTAAAAGCGGCTTCTTCTCGGCAAGCGATTCAATCTCTTCGCTCACCCGCGCGACTTCGGAGAGCTCTTCTTCACGTCGCTTTTCGAGCTCTGCAAGTGAGATATCCGGAAGCCGGAACTCAATCACGCCTGAAATCTGCTCTACCTCTTTCGGGGTAAGCCCACAGGAAGTCTCACCGTGAAACCAAACGATCGCGAATCGAGCGCTTGCACCGTCCTTCTCGAGCAGAATATGACCCTCCGGAGCTTTCTTTTTGTAGTCCTTCGGGCTCATCGCGTAGAGATGAATGTCTATCCCTTGCTCCCGTAGCTCACGTATCTGATCTGGATCAAACTGTCCCCACCTGCGCACCCGCATGATCTCAGTGTCGATCTTGGACGACACTTCGGTGCGTCCGCGCCTATGATCGGCGAGGTTGTTGATGTGGTGCGCTACCTTGAGACCCTCGTCGATCGATGCGGCGGGAGCCCCGTCGGCGGAACCTTCAGCCTCAGGCGGCAGCTCGCCCAAAGCGCGTACGACTGCCTCGCTTTGCTCGCGAAGCGCCTCCACACGCTCATCGGTCCGTTGTTCAATTTCGGGATGGAGCAGACCGAGGAGCTTGAGATTCTCGACCTCGTGTTCTTTGCGAGATTCGAGGACGAGGACGGTCGCCTTCTTCATTGGTACGATCATGCTGAGGCTTCCTCTGTCTTTTGGTCGATAGCCGCCTTCGCGATCTTTCCGCGGACTACGGCGGCCGTCTGCTGGTCGCCAAGATAAATGCGAATGTCGCGAATGTTTTCTTTCGTCTCTGGGATTTTGACCTTCTCGAACAGATTCACTCGCTGGGTGGTAATCCGGAGCTCCTCGCTCAAACGGCGATGCTGTTCTTTCAAGATGCGCACCTCCGCGTCGAGCGCAAGCAGGCGCTTAAGTGACTCGAGCCCGCGGTCGACCCAAAGCGGCATGCTGTACAGATCGTAGTCCGACTCATCAAAGGCGATTCTCTCGAAGACCGGAATATCGATACCGGCAATGTTTCCGGTACTCGTCTCGAGCGCACGGATCTTGAGATAGTTTTCGAGATGGACCTCTTCTCCAAAGACCTCGACCCAGCTCATGACTTCCCGTCGCAGCGTCTCCTGCTCTTCGACCTTTGCCCGCATCTCTGCTTCGACCTGCCGGATCACCATCTGCAACTGCTGTTTTTTCAGCTGAAGGGTCGGCAGATAGCGCTGAAAGCGCTTGAGTGCGTCTTTTTGCTTCTTGAGCTCATTTTTGGTGAGCTTGACTCGAGCCATCTACGCGCTCTCCTGCTCCGAAACCTGGCCACGATTCGGCCAGAACTTGTTAATAAGCTCCGTTCGCAGGCCTGTTTCGGCAGGATCAAAACACTCGGCAAGGATTGACCAGCCGCGATCGAGCGCCTGCTCGAGGGGAATGTTCACCGAGAGGTCCATCATTTGCGCCTCGAAGAGCTCCCCATATCTGAGCAGTTTGTTGTCCCAATCGGACATCCGGAATCCCATCGATTTTTTCTCGACCGACTCCTTGTAGCTCGCGTAGAGGGTTATCATGCCGTCCATGATGGCGCGGTGATCCTCGCGCGTGTCTTTGTTTACCAACTGCTTCAGCCGAGAAAGCGACCCAAACGGCTCGATACGGCCGTTTCGCAGGTAGTACTGACCTTCGGTAATGTAACCGGTGTTGTCCGGGACTGGGTGGGTTACGTCGTCGCCGGGCATCGTGGTGACGCCGAGCGTCGTGATCGAGCCCGCGCCCTCAAAGTCAACGGCCTTCTCGTATCGGGATGCGAGCTGGCTGTAGAGGTCGCCCGGATAGCCGCGGTTCGAGGGAACCTGCTCCATCGTGATCGCAATCTCTTTCATGCTGTCGGCGAAGTTGGTCATGTCGGTGAGAAGTACGAGCACCTTCTTGCCCTGAAGTGCAAACTTCTCGGCCACCGCGAGCGAGATATCAGGAACGAGCAGACACTCAACGACCGGATCGCTTGCGGTATGCACAAAGAAGATGGTGCGGCTCATTGCCCCGCCCTCTTCCAGGATCTCTCGGAAAAACAAGTAGTCGTCGTACTTGAGGCCCATCCCACCGAGAATGATCATGTCGACTTCCGCCTGCATGGCAATTCGGGCGAGCAAATCGTTGTACGGCTCACCGCTGACGCTAAAGATTGGAAGCTTCTGGCTTTCAACGAGTGTGTTGAAGACATCGATCATTGGAATACCGGTACGGATCATATTCCGTGGAATGATGCGCATCGCGGGATTAACCGACGGTCCACCGATCTCGATCAGGTTTTCCTGGAGCGTCGGGCCCGCGTCGCGAGGGTTGCCGCTTCCGTCAAAAATGCGACCGAGGAGGTTCTCGCTGAACGATACCTGCATCGGGTGTCCTAAAAACACGACCTCGTCGCCGGTCGATATTCCTCGACCACCGGCAAAGACCTGCAGCGACACCTTGTTTCCATTCAGGCGAATAACCTCCGCGAGGCTCTCGCCATGACTCGAGCTCACGCGCGCGAGATTCCCGTATCGAACGTCCTCCGCCGTGACGGTGATGACGTTTCCGGCTATTGCTTCTATCTTGCTGTATACCTTTCGCATCTCGTGCTCCCCTATCGAATCTCGCCAACAAGGGCGACGGCGTTCTGCTCGGTTCCGGCCCGGCGAGACTTCACCGACTGCTTGATATCTCCAGTAAGCTTCTTGAACTCATCGCTCTCCCACTCCGCGCCGTTAAAGTCGAGGAACCTCTGCCGAAGCTGGGCAAACCAGGCTCGCGCCTCTTCCTTCTCACCAAAGTTGAGTCGTGCCGTGAGTAGGTCAAAAAGCATTCCAAACGAGTAACGCTGTCGCTCAAGGTCGACTGATGCGTCAACAGGATCAAACGCGTTCTGCTGCAGATACACGGAGTCGGTAAACTCGCTCTTGAGGTACCAAATGTAGTCCTCGAGGCTCGTCCCTTCTTCGCCGACGACCTTCATCATCTGACCGACTTCGTTTCCGCGATGAAGTGCGTCCCGCGCGTACTCCACCATTCCGCGGTCAATCGGGCCTCGATACTTGCTCCAGCTATCGAGCGGGTGAATCGAGGGATAACGGCGGGCGTCGGAACGCTCGCGGCTGAGGCCATGAAACGCGCCGACAACTTTCAACGTCGCCTGAGTGACCGGCTCTTCAAAGTTTCCGCCTGCCGGGCTCACCGTTCCGCCGACGGTAACCGAGCCGACTGTGCCGTCGCGTAGTTTCACCACACCCGCCCGCTCGTAGAAGCTCGCGATAACCGACTCGAGGTAGGCAGGAAATGCCTCTTCACCCGGAATCTCTTCGAGGCGGCCGCTCATTTCACGCATCGCCTGAGCCCAGCGACTCGTGGAGTCGGCGAGCATCAGGACATTGAGGCCCATCTGCCGATAGTATTCGGCGATCGTAACAGCGGTGTACACTGAGGCCTCACGCGCTGCAACCGGCATCGAACTCGTATTACAGATGATTACAGTCCGTTCCATGAGCGTTCGCCCGGTCCTCGGGTCAATGAGCTCGGGGAACTCGCGCAGCGTCTCGACAACCTCACCGGCGCGCTCGCCGCAAGCTGCGATAATAACGATGTCTACATCTGCATTTCGGCTGGTGATCTGCTGGAGTACGGTCTTGCCGGCGCCGAAGGGTCCGGGAATACAGTACGTTCCGCCACGAGCAACGGGGAAAAACGTGTCGATGATCCGAACCTTGGTGACCATAGGCTCTTCGGGCTTCATTCGTTCCTGGTAGCAGTCGATCGCGCGTTTGACCGGCCACTCGAACATCATCGTAACCGGAACTTCCTTCCCGTTCTGGTCTTCGAGCACGGCAATCTGCTCGGTTACCGTGTAGTCGCCAACGTCGCGAATCGACTTCACAGTGAAGGTCCCGTAGAGGTTGAACGGCACCATGATCCGATGCTCGAACATGCCCTCAGGAACGATGCCAAGCGTGTCAGCGCGCTGCACACGATCGCCGGCTTTGACCTTCGGCGTGAAGTGCCACTTGGTCGTTCGATTGAGCGCCTCGATATAGACGCCTCGATCCAGGAAGAAGCCGCACTGTTCGGCAAGCTCCGGGAGCGGGTTCTGAAGACCGTCGTAAATGCGGGTCAGAAGTCCTGGCCCGAGCTCTACGGCGAGGAGCTCGCCGGTGAACTCAACCTCATCTCCAACGCCGATCCCGCCGGTGTCCTCAAAGACCTGCACCTCGGCGCGGTCGCCGCGGACTCGAATAACCTCACATTTGAGGTTCTTCTTTCCATCATCTGCTGGGACGGCGATGTATCCGACCTCGTTCAGGGCAACCTCGCCCTCAACGCGAACCGAAACCATATTTCCGTTGACACCAAATACGGTACCTGTTGAATGTCTCATTCCGACTGCTCCCGATCTGACTCTTGATAATATTCCTGCATAATTCGCTCAGAAACTGCGTTGTACCGCTCTTCACCCTGTTTCCGGTCAAAGAGCAAGCGGCGAGCGATGATCTGCAACTTGACGTAGTAAAGGGCGACGCGGTCGAGGTCAAAGAAGTGACCGGTTTCGAGATCCTCGAGGAAGCGCCAACGCGCCTGATTGAGCGCCGTCTCGGCACCGAGCGGCGTCTCTGACGCGTGCGCCTCGCGGGCCAGCTCGGTAATGCTGTCGGCACTCGTTCCGTCGTTGCCACCCTCGTCGCGCCGCATGTAAGCCTCTGCGTCCGCACCCCTGCCGGGCGCTCGTAGCTTCACGAGCGCGTTACGCAAGCCTCGCTCGTGCTCGAGCCAACGTGTGAGCACCGGTGCGCCGTCAGGAAGCGCAC
>JBMCTC010000098.1:0-9888 GCA_048624115.1 Spirochaetota bacterium | reverse complement strand
ATCGTCGCCGAGCACCAGGAGCACGACCCCCGCGATCGAGATCGCGGTACCGATCCAGCCGAGCGCCCGCATTCGCTCGCTCAAGAACAAGCGCGCGAAGAGCGCGACAAACACCGGGACAGCCGCAATGACAAGCGCGCCGCTCGAGGCACTCGTCAGTGCCAGGCCCTGGGTCTCGAGCAGAAAGTAGAGGACGGGCTCGAAGAGTGCCAGCATCACGAGGCGAAGGAGGTCGCGCCGCGGCGGACGCGGGACGTGTCGCAGGCGCACCAAGACGAAAAAGAAGATCGCGGCGGCTGCGAGGCGAAAAAACACGAGCGAGGTTGGGCGCAGCGTCTCGAGAGCGACCTTCGTCGCGACGAAGGAGCTTCCCCACCCGACAACGGCAATGAGTAGAGCGGCGTAGGTTACGAGGAGCGTTCTTTTGTCGGGCATCTCGCGAATAGATATGACAGGCGCCGCCGTCGGTCAACAGGGTGACACGTCCCCCGAGCGGCCCCTATAATCAAAGACACCAATGAAGTTGATTGTCTTTGTGCTCAACCAAGAGGAGCTTCTCGAGCAGGTGCTCGAGGCGTACGTAGAGGCGGGAATCCAGGGAGCCACAATCCTCGACTCAGAGGGCATGGGCCGGTTCCTTACCTACGAGGTTCCGCTCTTTGCCGATTTCAAATCGTTTATGAAGGGCAACAAGCCCTACAACAAGACCATTCTCTCGGTCGTGCAGGACGAATCGTGCGTCACTCGCCTCTACGAACTCTTAGACGAGATACTGGGCGGGATTTTCTCTCCCGGGACAGGCGTCCTCTTTACCGTCCCGGTAGACTTCGCCGCGGGTCTCGTGGACCAGGACCCACCGGCATCGTCCGCCGCCGACAACAAAGCCACTACCAAGGAGCAGGTTGATGAGTAAGAGTCTCGCCCAGTTTCTCGAGCCGGCCACGATCAAGCTCACGATCGAAGCAAAGAAGAAGTCGGCCATTATTCACGAGCTTGTTGAGACACTTGGCAACTCCGAGCGCGTGGGCGATATCGGCAAGATCGAGGCGCTTATTCTCGAGCGCGAGGCACTCGCCACGACCGGGATTGGCGGTGGCATTGCGATTCCGCACTGCCTCTCCGAGGAAGTCGATGAAACGGTCATGGGGTTCGGCCGCCGGGTCCCCGGCGCGAAGTTCGATGCAGTCGATCGGCAACCGGTCCAGCTCTTCTTTGTGATTGTCGGTCCGGTCGGCGCGCATAACGAGCATCTTCGCCTCTTGAGCAAGCTCAGCCGCCATCTCCACGACTCAGACTTCCGGGCGGGCCTCTTGGCGGCGCCCACGCCCGAGGCGGTGATTGACCTGTTCAAGGAACAGGCGTAGTTAGATGCGAACGCAGCTGCGTTGGAACATCACACGATTTCTGATCACGATGGTCTACCTGTTCTTGGGCTGGCTCCTCTTTAGCTGGAGTCTGGCTCCGCCCTCGATCGCCCTCGGCCTCATCAACGCAGGCATCATCTCGCTTCTGACCTATCCGATTTTCATCGAAGACAGCGAAGCGGCCAAGCGCAGCCACTTCCCTCGCATCTACCTACTGGGCGTCTACCTGCTCATTCTCGTCGTGAACATGTACCTCGCGAGCTTCAAGGTGCTTTGGCAGATCATCCAGGGAAAGATCAATCCAGGGGTTGTTCACTTTCGCACCAGGCTTCGCAGCGAGGTTGCCCGCGTGGTTCTGACCAATGCAATCACAACGACGCCGGGCACGATCACGGTCATGCTCAACGACGATCATCTCATCGTGCATTGGCTCGATGCGCGCACAACCCATTCAAAGTATGCGCACAAGCTCATTGCCGCGCCGTTCGAGCGCGTACTCAAGAGGATCTGGATCTAGATGGAAGTTGGCGAACTCCTGCTCTACGCGATCTACTTCTTCCTGGGATCAACCGCAGTAAGCATGATCCGGGTCGTCGTGGGACCGACCACAGCAGACAGAATGACCGGACTCAACATGATCTCGGCGCAGATCCTCGCGATTCTCGTGCTCTACGCCGTGCGTGAGGGTCGCGCCAACTACCTCGACGTTGCGCTCGTCTACGACATCTTTGGCTTTATCGGCGTCCTTGCGATGGCGCGCTACTTCACGAGACGGAGGAATAAACCGTGACGATTGCAGCACTCGTCTTTCTCGCACTCGGTGCAATCTTCGGCATCATGGGCAACCTCGGCGTGTTGATCTTCCCCGACATCTACACGCGCCTGCAAGCCTCATCGACGTGCAGTACAACGAGCGTATTCTCGGTCTTTGTTGCCTGCATGATTGTAAGCGGGTTCTCGCCAATGACCGGCAAGTTGCTCGTGATCACGCTCTTCTTTTTTATCACCAACCCGATTTCCTCGCACATCATTGCGCGCCTCGCGTGGGAGAGCGAGATCGTCCCGTGGCGGCGCAGCTACGCCGACCGGAGGCGGTTGGGAAGCTACGATGGTTAATGCGCTGTTGATCGGCATGCTCATACTGGCGATTCTCGCGCTCGTGCTCAAAAACCTCTTCGGGGCGGTGGTGGTTTTGAGCGTATTTAGCCTGGTGAGCTGTCTCTTTTTCTACGTCCTCGGGGCACCGGACGTCGCACTCACCGAGGCAGCCGTGGGCACCGGAATCGGAAGCGTTGTCTTTATCTGGATCGTTCGCAAAACGAGGGGGGCAATCGATGAAGCGGATCATCACGAGGATAGTTGAACTTCTGGCCGTTCTGACAATCGGCGCGTTTTTGATGTTCGCCCTCTCAGGAGAAGCGCCGGAAGCAACTGAGACAGGAAGTTACGTGATCGCGAACGGAGTAGCGGAAACCGGCGCGAGCAATCTCGTTACCTCGATCTACCTCGGCTATCGCGCCTTCGACACCCTCGGGGAGACGATCGTCTTGCTACTCGCCGTCTCCGGGGTAATGTTCCTCGTCGGAAAGGGGCGTGACAAAGAGGGCCGCGAGGGGTCGCAGCGTGAAGAAGACTGACATTCTCGAGCTCGCCGGGCGAAAGCTCGCGCCGTTTATGTTTCTCTTTGGCTTCTACCTCGTGAGCTACGGCGACACCTCTCCGGGCGGCGGCTTTCAAGGCGGCGCGGTCATCGCTTCGGGCGTAATTTTACTTGCCATGACCCGTGGTGTAAGCGTGACGCAACGCACCTTCTCCGTCACGAGCCTATCGCTCACCGAGGCAATTACCTTTGGGCTGTTGATCTCCTTCGGCGTCGCGGGCCTGCTAATCGGGGCGGGTTTCCTCTCCGACATTCTCGGTCGTGGCGGGCCCGACGCCTTGCTCCCGCGCGCGCGTTCGATCTATCTGCTCAACGTACTCATTGGCGTGAAGGTAGCGGCCGGAACGAGTCTGATCTCGCTCTCTCTCTTCCGGGAGGACGAATGACCTGGTATCTAATCGGAGCAATCTTTCTGGCCGGCATTTGGGGAATCATCGCGCAGCGGAATCTCATTAAGAAGATCGTGGGCCTTTCGATCGCAAACAGCGCGATCATCATGTTTCCGATGGTCAGTTCTACAGAAGAGATCGAAGACGCGCGCGAGGAGCTCAGCGCGTGTATCGAAGCGCTCGAGCGAGAGGGGAAACCGCATAATCGGGCGCCTCGCGTTGGTGCAATGGTGGAGCTGCCCTCGGCGGTCGTGACGATCGAGGAGTTCGCCGAGCAAACCGATTTTCTCTCGATCGGGACAAACGATTTGATTATGTACCTGCTTGCGGTCGATCGCACCAACGAGCGGTTGAGCCAGCTCTACCGAAGCCACCACCCAGTGGTGCTGCGGACTATTGCGGATATCGCAAAGCGGGTTGGGCCCAAGATTAGCGAGCTGAGCGTCTGTGGCGAAAGCGCGGCGGATCCGGTGATGGTGCCGTTCTACCTGGGTATCGGCATCAAAAAGCTGAGCGTGGGATACCGTTCCCTCACCGCGGTCGCGCGGATCGCGCGCGAGTGCGAGCGTAGTCATTGCAAACGCTTTGCCGAGGAAATCCTCTCCGTTCGAACACTGCGAGAGATGGACGAGTTCCTCCGCATGCGGTCTCCCTCCGGACACCCGGTCGGCGGCTGAATAAATATGCCCTCGATACGCTCCGATCACGCATAAACATGCGGAAACACCTTGCATAATCGGGCCCTCTGACGGTAGTCTACAAATCTCATACAAAGCAAGGAGGAATGCTCATGAGATTACGCGTAGCTATTATTGCGTTGCTGGTGCTTTTTGTTGCCGGTTTCGCATTTGGAAACGGGCAGGGAGAGAGTGACACGATCATGATCGGCGTTGCCGGTGCCCACAGCGGGGACCTCGCGTCGTACGGACTTCCCACGGTCCACGCTGCTCAGCTCGTCGTGGATGTCTACAACGAGAACGGCGGTGTAAACGGCCGGATGGTAGAGCTCGTCATTGCAGACGATCAGTGTGACAACGCTATTGCGGCAAACGCTGCCGCAAAGCTTGTCAGCGACGGCGTTGTCGCCGTAATTGGCCACATTTGCTCGGGGGCCACCAACACCGCACTTCCGATCTATCTCGAGGAAGACATCGTTGCGGTCTCACCCTCGGCCACGAACCCGGGACTCACCGAGTACGGCAACTTCTTTCGAACCATCGCTCCCGATAATGCGCAGGGCGCGTTGCAGGCAAACTTCGTTTTGAACGAGCTCGGTGCACAGCGGATTGCCGTCTTGCACGACAGGGACGACTACGGAAAGGGCCTTGCCGATTACGCGCTGGCAGTTCTCGAAGAGTCGGGCGCTGAGGTTGTTCTCTACGAGGGCATCACCAGTGATGCGGTCGATTACTCTGCGATCATCAACCGTATTGACGCAGAAGACGCAGACGTTGTGATCTGGGGCGGTTACCATTCCGACGGTTCGAAGCTCGTGGACCAAATGAAGAGCCGAGGCATGGATATCGCCTTTATCGGCGGTGACGGAATCAAGGACGATGAGTTCATCAACGTAGCCGGCGAGGCTTCCGAAGGCGTGTATGCGACCGGCCCGAGGAGTACCGAGGGCAATACGCCCGCGGCCGAGTACGTTCAAATGCACATTGATGAGTACGGCGAGGAGCCGGGTCCCTTCTTCCAGGAAGGTGTATCGGCAACGATCGCCCTGCTGAACGCAATCGAGGTGGCCGACTCAACCGAGCCCGAGGCGATCATGGCGGCGCTCCGTGGCAGCTACGTAGACACGCCGGTTGGGAACATCAGCTTCAACGATGCGGGAGACGCCATTGGCGTTGGATTCGCGGTCTACCAGGTGCAGAACCAGTCCTACGTCGAAGTGTCCAACTAACCCTACCTCTTGTAGAAAACCTGGGATGGCGGCCATTGGTCGCCATCCTTTTTTGAGGCTCTCATGAACGTCGAACTCTTCATCAACCTTCTCTTTAGCGGACTAACCCGAGGCAGCATTTACGCGCTGCTCGCGCTGGGCTACACGATGGTGTATGGTATTGTGCAGCTCATCAACTTCGCCCACGGTGAGATCTACATGATTGGAGCCTTCACGGCGCTTATCATGACGAGTGTCTTTACAATTCTCGGCCTGCCGGGCCCGGCCATCATCGCCCTTGCTCTTCTGATTGCGGTCGTTTGGTCTTCGATGTACGGATTCACACTCGACAAGATGGCCTACAAGCCGGTCCGCAACGCGCCTCGGCTCTCTGCGCTTATCGGGGCGATCGGCATGTCGCTCTTTCTGCAAAACTACGTACGTCTCGCCCAGACGAGCAACTTCTTGCGGTTCCCTCGCCTCATTCCCGAGCTCCCGTTTCTCGACGGCATCTCGGGACTCACCTCGTCTCAGTTTGTCATTTTCGTAACAACTGCGGTGGTCATGGTGCTACTCACCGTGCTGATCAAATTTACGCGAATTGGAAAATCGATGCGGGCAGCCGCACAGGACCGGATGATGGCGCGCCTCTCCGGTGTAAACGTAGACCGAGTCATCGGTATGACGTTTGTGATTGGCTCTGCAACGGCAGCAATTGGCGGCGTCCTCATCAGCTCGCATATCGGGCAGATCAACTTCTACATCGGTTTCTTGGCAGGAATCAAGGCATTTGTCGCTGCCGTTCTCGGTGGAATAGGGAGCATTCCGGGCGCAGTGCTCGGGAGTTTTGTGCTGGGACTGACCGAGAGCTACGGCGCCGGCTACATTTCAAGTGACTACGAGGATGTATTTGCCTTTATCTTCCTGGTTGTCATTCTCATCTTCCGCCCGTCGGGTCTGCTTGGAAAACCGGCAAATCAAAAGGTGTAACGATGAATATTGCAGAACAACTCAAGCGATCGACACTTCTCACGCTCTGGTTCGTCGTCCTGACCTTCCCGATCATGATTATCCGGGTAAACACCGTAACCGACACGATCGTCTGGCGATGGGATCGATTGCTCCTGATTGCCATTGGCGCGTTCGTTGGGTCGTTTGTCTGGAACTTCTTTCTGGGTCGAAAGAAAACGCGGCAACAACGTCGCGCCGTGGCGCAGGCGGGCGCTCCGCAAACCACGGGCGAACCAGGCGGTCCTGAGCCCGATCGCACGCCGAATGAGGCGGGCACCGCCCCGCTCAACCCACCGGCTACAGACGAAACCTGGCTCGACAAGCTGCTCGGCCGCTTTGGCCACACCCGCGAGTCGATTCGCTCCCGCAAAGTCGTGGTCCCGGCTCTTATCGTCCTCTTGGTGCTCGTCTCCGCCTATCCGTTCCTCGTCTCGTTTTACCAGACCGGGATCATGGTACAGGCACTCATTTACGTCATTCTCGCCCTCGGATTGAACATCGTCATCGGGCTTGGCGGCATGCTTCACCTTGGCTATGCCGCATTCTACGCTGTCGGAGCCTACACCTACGCGCTCTTGAATCAGCACTTTGGATTGAGTTTTTGGCTCGCCCTCCCGCTTGGCGCGGGGTTGAGCGCAATCTTCGGCGTCCTACTCGCGATTCCAGTTTTGCGACTGCGAGGTGACTACCTCGCGATCGTCACGCTCGGCTTCGCCGAGATCGTCCGAATAATCCTCGTGAACTGGACCTCGTTCTCGGGCGGCCCGAGCGGAATTAAGGCAATCGATCGGCCGGGCTTTTTTGGCGTTGACTTTGGTCTGTCCGGTGCGACCATTTTCACCTACTTCATCTGCGTGGCGCTCGTTGCGCTTACGATCTTCATCGTCAATCGGATGGAAAACAGCCGGATCGGAAGGCAGTGGGTCGCGATGGGCGAGGACGATATCGCGGCACGCGCGATGGGCGTTGACACGAGTAAGGCGAAGCTGACCGCATTCGCGATGGGCGCGCTCTGGGCGGGACTTGCCGGTGTTGTTTTTGCAGCTCGAACGACGTTTGTAAGCCCGCAGAGCTTCCAGGTCTGGGAATCGGTGTTGATCTTGAGCATGGTCGTCTTGGGCGGCATGGGCTCCATTCCCGGCGTCATCATCGGCGCGCTCGCCCTGATATTGCTTCCCGAGTACCTTCGTGCATTCAGCGAGTATCGCCTGTTGATCTTTGGTGCACTGCTCGTGATCATGGTCGTCTTTAAGCCTGCCGGCCTTATCCCTCGAAGGAGAAAGCAGTACAAGCTTCGGCTATCCGATGGTGAACCGAAGGCGGGCGATCCACCTCCGGCCGGGCCGATGCAAGCGTCGATCGGCAGCAATGGAGGCGCGCGATGATTCTCCACGCAGAAACAATGAGCATGGATTTTGGCGGCCTTCGAGCCGTCGATCGTGTAGATGTCACCATAAACGAAGGCGAGATCGTTGCGCTGATCGGTCCAAACGGTGCCGGCAAGACGACGTTTTTTAACTGCGTGACCGGGATGTACGTCCCCACCGAAGGTCGAGTCGTCGTGCAGCGACCAGGCGCGGCTGAGCAGAGAGTCATTACCGGACTTCGACCCAACAAAATCGCAGAGGCCGGGCTTGCGCGAACCTTCCAGAATATCCGGCTCTTTCCAAATATGACCGTCCTCGAGAATGTGATGATTGGTCGCGACTGCCGCCTGAACTCAGGGATTCTGTCCTCGATTCTGCGGACAAAAAAACAGCGCGAGGAAGAGGACCGAGTTATTCACGACAGTTACGAAATCCTGCGGAAAATTGGGATCGAGCAACACGTAAACGAGCAGGCAAAGAACCTGCCCTACGGTGCACAGCGCCGGCTCGAGATCGCGCGGGCTCTCGCTACCGAGCCGTTCTTGCTGCTGCTTGACGAGCCGGCCGCGGGAATGAATCCTCGCGAGACGAAAGCGCTCGAGGAACTGATTCTCAGGCTTCGCGAGACCGAGCAGCTGACGATCTTCCTTATCGAGCACGATATGAGCATGGTCATGAGTTTGAGCGAGAGGATTTACGTCATGGACTACGGAAAACTCATTGCTCACGGCAATCCTTATGAGGTCAAGAGCAATCCGGCAGTTATCAAAGCGTATCTCGGGGAGGAAGTCAGTGCTGAAGCTTGAGAACGTAAGCACCTACTATGGCAATATCCAGGCGCTCAAATCGATCTCGCTCGAGGTCCAAGAGGGTGAGATTATTACGCTCATTGGGGCGAACGGGGCCGGAAAGAGCACTACGTTGATGTCGATCTCAGGGATTGTGCCACCTCGGGAGGGGAGCATTCTCTTCCGCGGTGAGCCAATCGAAGAAGACGCTCCCAACGCCATCGTAACACGCGGCATTATCCAGGTGCCGGAGGGACGCCACATCTTTCCTGGTTTGTCGGTGCAAGAGAATCTCGACATGGGCGCCCTGCTCAGGCGTGACAAAAAAGAGATAGAACGAGACCTCGAGTACATGTTTGAGCTCTTTCCGATTCTTCGAGACCGGCGCAGCCAGGCAGGCGGGACTCTCTCTGGAGGAGAGCAGCAAATGCTCGCCATCTCCCGGGCTCTGATGGGGCGGCCAAAACTCTTGCTGCTCGACGAGCCCTCGCTCGGCCTTGCGCCTCTCATCGTCCAACAGATCTTCGAGATCATTCAAAAGATCAACCGGGAGAACAGAACAACCATCTTTCTGGTCGAGCAAAACGCCAATCTCGCGCTCCAGGTCGCACACCGGGGCTACGTGATGGAGACCGGAACCATTACAATGACCGACGATGCGGACAAGCTACTCGCGAACGAAGACGTCCGCCGCGCATATTTGGGGGTCTAAATGACAGTTCGAAGCGTAATGACACAAAATCCCTACACAGTCGAAAAGAGCACGCCGGTAACCGACGCGCAAACGATCATGCAGCGGGAGAAAATCCACCGACTTCCCGTCCTGCACGGCGGAAAACTCGTCGGAATCATCAGCGAGAAGGACCTTCTCTACGCAACGCCCTCTCCGGCCACCTCGCTCAACGTGTATGAGATGAACAACTTGCTCTCGAAACTCAAAGTCGAGAGCGTGATGTCCAAGAAGGTGTTGACCGTCGAGCCAAGCACCTTGGTCGAGGACGCAGCGAGAAAGCTGGTAGACAACGATATTGGTGGCCTTCCCGTCGTGGAGAACCACAAGCTCGTGGGCATCATCACCGAGAGCGACCTCTTTCGTCTGTTGATCGATCTGTTTGGGACGCGCAAGAAGGGCGTTCGAGCGACGCTTCGTGTTCCCGAGCGCCCCGGTGAGCTCGCAGACACTACTCGAGCGATCGCCGAGGCGGGAGGCAACGTCATTAGTATGGGGACGTTCAGCGGTAACGATATGAGTAACGCGGTCATGACGCTCAAGGTCGAGGGCCTCGGAAAGGACCAACTGCTCTCGATCCTCGAGCCACTCGTCGTCGAGGTGATGGACGTCCGCGAGGTCTGAGTTTCGACGCTTCCCGTCGCGCAGCTCGAGTGTTGCCATACCGCGGGTTTCCGGGTTGAACTCGGCCTGT
>JBMCTC010000097.1:0-10057 GCA_048624115.1 Spirochaetota bacterium | reverse complement strand
GCACGGCACATCGGCGAACATCAACCTATGTTCGATCGAGTCTCGCTCGATCTCGGTACAAGCCCGGCAAAAGAACGGCCGACGGACGAGCGCCTCGGCGCGATGCACGAGGCAACCGGGCGGCCGCACGGCGAGGTCATCCGGCCTCTCGAGACAAAACCGCTCGATCCGGAGCTCTATGCGCTCACGTTCTCATACTGCCGCTACCTCTTGCTCGCAGACTCACGTCCCGGTTGCAAGCCTGGGAACCTTCAGGGGCTGTGGAATGATAAGCTCAAACCGCCATGGGAATGCGACTATCACGCCAACATAAACCTGCAAATGCACTACTGGCCGGCGGAGGTCACGGCGCTCGGCGAGTGCCACACCGCACTTGTTGATTGGCTCGAGAGCATTCGCTCCTCGGGGGAAGAGACCGCGCGGAAGCTCTACAACTGCCGCGGCTGGACCCTCCACCACGTCAGCGACGTGTTCGCGAACACAGCACCGATCGGTGGCCTCTGCGGCGTCTGGCCGGTCGGTGGAGCCTGGCTCTGCGCGCACCTCTGGGAGCACTACCGGTTTACCGAGGACGAGACATTTCTCCGCGACCGGGCCTGGCCGCTCATGCAGGGCGCCGCACGGTTCTTGCTCGACTTCTTGGTTGAAGCGCCTGCAGGCACGGCGGTTCCCGGTGCGCTCGTGACTGCCCCGTCGCACTCCCCGGAGAACACGTTCCGCAAGGCAGACGGCACCGTCTCGTGGCTCACCTACGCCGCGACGATGGACAACCAGATCATCCGGGAGCTCCTCTCACGCACCGCAGCCGCCATGCGAATCCTCGGCATCGAAGACGCCGCATTCCAGGCCGATATCGATGACGCCCTCGCCCGCCTCCCGAAAGACCGCATCAGCGAGAAAGACGGACGGCTGCTCGAGTGGATCGAAGAATACGAGGAGCCCGAGCCTGGACACCGGCATATCTCACACGCGTACGCAATGTTTCCGAGCGACCTCATCGACGTTGACGAAACCCCGGAGCTTGCCACGGCACTACGTCGGTCGATCGACTATCGCCTCGCGAACGAGTACCACGCCACCGGCTGGAGTCTACCCTGGCTCGCCTGCCTCTTTGCCCGGTTTGGTGACGGAGAGAAGGCGTGGCAGATGCTTACCTACCGCCTCGGCGGCTTTAGCATGCCAAACCTCTTCTCGAATGCCCACGGCCAGCCGCAGGTCGGAGACGCGCTCGGCTTTGCCGCGGCCGTCGCGGAGATGCTGCTACAGAGCCACAACGGAACGATCCGCCTCCTTCCGGCGCTGCCCTCTGCGTGGCCAACCGGCTCGGTTCGTGGACTACGGGCGAGAGGTGCGTTCGAGGTAGACATTTCGTGGAAGGGGGGAAACCTAACCGAGGCGGTTGTACGCTCACAGCGCGGAACGCATTGCAGGCTGCGAGGCACCTTCGAGGTCGAGGGAGCACGTGCCGCCGTCGCACACGGGTACACCGAGTTCGATACCGAGCCCGGGAAAGCGTATCGCGTTACGCCTTCTCGCTGACGCGAATACTGTCTACGAGATGCTTACTCGTGAGCACGGCGCACCCCCGGCCACCGCTCGGCGAATATGGTGTTCATTGCATGTTGTGCGGGCGCTTTCCAGCGCCGTAGGCGCGTGATAGCTTTCCTCTATGCCTTCCGCCGCACACACGTACAGACTCTTCTTGGTCGAAGACGACGAGGCACTCGCCTCGGCGCTGAAAGAGCAACTCGAGGCGTACGGCTTCACGGTCGTTCGGGCAACCGACTACGCAAACGTCCCAGGCGAGTTTAGTCGCGCGGCGGCACATCTTGCGATCCTTGACGTAAACCTGCCGAAGTTTGACGGCTTCGCGATCTGCAGACGGCTGCGTGAGATCACCGAGGCACCGATCCTTTTTGTCTCCGCGCGCGACAGTTCGATGGACCAAGTGATGGGGCTAACGGTCGGCGGTGACGACTACCTGACCAAGCCGTTTGCGCCCGAGGTTCTCGTTGCCAAGGTGCAGGCGATGCTCCGTCGCGCGTATGAAATGGCCGGCGGGGAGCGAGAGCTCGTAGAGCACGACGGCCTGATCCTTGACGTTCAGAGCGCGACGATACGCACCGGCGATCGGCAGGTCGAACTCACTCGCAACGAGTTTGTCGTGCTCTTCACGCTCCTGAACCATCACGGCCGAATCGTCGGCCGTGTCCAGTTGATGGAGGCACTTTGGAACACCAACACCTTTGTCGATGAGAACACGCTCAACGTAAACGTGAACCGGGTTCGAAAGCGTCTCGCTGAGATCGGGCGTGACAACGTGATTCAGACCCAAAAGGGCCAAGGGTACATCATCCGATGAGCTCCCTTCGCCGCACCGCCACACGTGCCGAACTCGGGCCGTTACTCCTCGCGTGGTTCGCGATCAACGCGGCACTGCTGGGACCGTGGACGCTCTCCCTGAATCTTGCGCGGCAACTCCCCGATCTGCTCTACTCTCTCGTGCTTGTAAATGTCGTCGTGACGGGGTTGGTCGCGTTTGTATCGATGCGCGTCGTGCGTCGCACCACGCTCCTCCGGTCGCTTCCCGAGCCACCCGTTCCACTCGAAGAGCTTGCCGAGCGCTCGCTACCTAGAGATTGGATGCTCCGGTTTGCCCTTGAGCGCGACCAAAGCCACGCACAGGCCGCGGCGGCGCGGGAACTCGCGATCAAGGAAGATATTGAGTTCTTTGGCGCGTGGATTCACGAGCTCAAGACGCCAATTAGCGTGCTCCGCCTGATCGCCGCAAAAGGTGACCACCCGGAGGCCGGCGAAATCAACCGACAGATCGATCGACTCGAACAGCATGCAAGCCGCGCGATGTATCACCTTCGAAGTTCATCATTCTCGCACGACATGGTAATCGCTCCGGTATCGCTCGAGCCGCTTTTGCAGGAACGCGTTCGCGGCATGGCGCGGAGCTTTATCGAGAAACGGATCGGTGTGAGCGTGGAGGGCGCGTTTGGCGAAGTGAGTTCAGACCGCAAGTGGTTGAGCTTTGTGGTTGACCAGATCCTGCAGAACGCGCACCGCTACACCGAGCCAGGCGGCTCGCTCGCGATCGTCGGACGGGTCGAGCCGGCCGGTGCAACCGTGCAGATCCACGATTCGGGGGTTGGTATCCCTGCCGAGGATCTGCCGCGCGTCTTCGAGCGAAGCTTCACCGGCTCTCGGGGCCGCGAGTTTGGCTCGAGTACCGGCATGGGCCTCTATCTCGCCCGGAAGATGATTCGAAGACTCGGCCATCAGATCACCATCGACTCTCCATCGGATCATTGGAACCCGCCGAAAGGGAGTGTCGTGGGACTCCGGTTTCCGAAGTGGGAGCGACAGGTAAACGGCAACCTTACGGAGATGTAAGGTTCGCGTTCTTCCTGTAAGCCTGATCGATAGGTCGCCGATCACGCTGCCTGTACCCTCATGAAGCATAGGAGGAATCATGCCACTACTCGAACTGGAACGAGTCACAAAACGATACGGATCGGCAACTGCCGGGTTTGCAAAGACCGCGCTCGACGAGTTCTCGCTCGACATCGAGTCTGGTGAGTTCACGGGCATCATGGGTCCGTCTGGGGCCGGAAAGACGACACTGCTCAACCTGGTAGCGACGATCGACCGCGCAAGCAGCGGAGCGATTCGTGTCGGCGGAGTCGATCTCGCGCAACTCAAGCGAAACAGACTTGCCGCATTTCGCCGTGACAACCTCGGCTTTGTGTTTCAGGATCACAACTTGCTCGAAACGCTCACGGTTCGAGAGAACATCGCCCTCCCCCTTGCCCTGCAGCGCAAGGCGGGTAAGAGCGAGCTCACAAATGAGCGGATCGACCGCCGGGTAGAGGAGCTTGCCTCGCTGCTCGGAATTCGGGAGTGCCTGGACAAGTACCCCATTGAGAACAGCGGCGGTCAACGCCAACGCGCGGCAATTGCGCGTGCGCTCGCGGGGAGCCCAGGGCTGATCCTCGCGGATGAGCCCACAGGCGCCTTGGATTCCAAGAACGCGCACCTGCTCATGCGGAGTCTCCGGGAGTTGAACCAACGCCACGGCGCCTCGATTCTGCTCGTGACGCACGATCCACTCGTTGCGAGCTACTGCAACCGCATCGTGTTTATTCGCGACGGCAAGCTGTTTACCGAGCTTCGCAGGGCCGGTGAGCGAGAAGCATTCTACAAGCGAATCATCGACGTTCTGGCGACGCTCGAAGGAGCATCACATGACGTTTAGGGAGATTGCCTTTCGCAACATCAAGCGGCGCGCACGAGACTACACGGCCTTTCTGTTTGCCGCCGCCTTCTCGGCAATGGTCTTTTTTGTCTTCGTCTCGCTCTACTACCACCCTCAGTTTCGGGAGCTCTCGACTAGTAGCGGCCGACTGACGGGACTCTTTCTCTTCTCGGCGGTACTCGTAGGCGTGTTCACCGTGCTCTTCGTCTGGTACTCGGGTGCGCTGTTTTTCTCGCGCCGGCACCGCGAGGTGGGAAGCTATCTTTTGATGGGGATGCGGCACGGCGAGGTCGGGCGAATTCTCTACACGGAGTCGCTCTTGATCGGTGCTTTGGCGATGCTGCTCGGGGTCGGGGCCGGACTGCTCCTTCGGCGCCTCTTTCTGCTGTTGCTCGTACGCATGGTCGGGCTTCCCATCGAGCTCGAGATCCAAATCACTCCCATGCCGTTCCTTGTCACCGGCGCCGCGTTTATTGTGCTCTTCGCCGTCGGAGGGCTTGCGCCGGTGGTGCGCGTGTATCGGGTAGACCTGGTTGCCCTCTTTACCTCCGAGAAGAAGCGCGACGAGCAACCGCGGCTCGCCGTTATCCAGCTAATCCTCGGCGTTCTGCTCGTCGCAGCGGGCTACTTCGGGTCGCTTCGACCCTCGCTCGTGAGCATCAACATCCCGACGATGCTCCTGATTCTGGGCACCACCGTTCTTGGCACCTTCTTGGGGTTTGGGGGCGGAAGTTACCTGCTGCTTCGTGCGATCAAGCGACGCGCGGCGAAGCGCCACAACCCCGAACGCGTTGCGGCACTCGGGCAGTTGCTCTTTCGGATTCGCAAGAATGCGAAGTTCCTCGCCCTGGTAGCCGTCCTGAACGCGGTGGCCATTACCTCAGTCGGCACCTTTATCACGCTGCGCACCGAGCGCTCGCTCATGCTCGAGTCGGTTGCGCAATCACAACATTACGATTTCAGTTTCTTGGTCGAGTCGCGTGAGGCATTCGAGCGCATTGTTGCGACGGCCTCGCAGGAGCACCCGGGACAGCTTCGCGAGACGGTGAGCGTTGAGGCGCTCGTACCGGGAGTACGAATCGGCTACGGGACGGTTGGTGGGATCGAGAGTTTTGTGAGCGAGGCGGCCTACGACCGCCTGAAGGAGATGCGCGGACTGCCGGAGCAAGAGCCGCTTGGCCCGGGAGAGGTGCGTCTTGTCGCCCAGACCGGAGCTCCGGCAGACGCGGTGGTCGGGCGAGCTCTCATGCTCGAGGAGGAAACACTGGAACTGAAAATCACGCAGTTCGTTCCGATGTATATGTTCAGCTGGGGGCGCCTGCCGGCGTATACGGCGGTGGTAAGCGAGGCCGACTTCGAACGGCTTTCCGCGCGCTTCTCGGGAACCTCTTCGGGTGATCCAACGCGCGTTCGAGTCGGGATCATCAACGTCGCCGAGCCGGAAGAGGCGCTCGACCTCTATTTGGCTCTCCAGGAAGCACTCCCCGCGGAGGCAGAAATCGCGGGTTTTGTGCCGGCCATTGCGGTCGTAAACGCCATGACCGGGATACTGCTCTTTATCGGGGGCTTTATCGGCATCATGCTCATCCTGTCAAACGGCAGCGTGATCTTTTTCCGACAGCTCATGGAGGCAACCGAGAGCGTCCACCGCTTCCGATTACTGACGCAGCTTGGGTTCTCGAAACGGGAAGTCAGGCGCACGATACTTCGGGGTCAGATTACCGTGTTTGGGTGGCCCTACCTCGTGGGATTTGTGCACTCACTCGTAGCACTCGTCCTGTTGAGTCGGCTGATCGAGATTTCGACGATCGGGGCTCACCTCGCGATCTCCGGCGTCTATGCGGTCGTCTATGCAGGCTACCTGCTCGTTAACGCCCGGACGTATGAGCGCATCGTCCTCCCGGATTCTCTGGGCAAGGATTCTATGCGACGGGTCAATCGCCTACCCGCGAACGAGCGAGGGGGAACTCCCGTACTCGCGGAATAGGTTGATGGAGGGATCGGGCTTCACGAGCAGCGGCACGCGCGGGCGATCGTGAAGATAGACGATCGCGCGGGGACAGAGCCGCTGAATGAGATTGGCAATCGCCGCATCGCGCTCGATTGCCAATCCGATCGGTCGCTCGTCCGAGAGCTCTTCGATGAGTCGTTCGGTGTGGCAATCCTCGGCCTCCTCGATCGAGCGCTTGAAGGCAAAGCGAGCCGCCGGCTCCACGGGTAGGCCGTTGCGGGCGAAACTCTCGCGAGTTCCTCTTCCCATCGTCGGTGCGTCCCGGTTGCTGCGGTAGATCAACTGCAGACCGATGTCGAGGAGGCCCGAGAGAAAAGCGGCAACACCTGGATAGGGCTCGTCGTACTCGAGCCAGGCGTCGTCGTAGAAGCGCGATCGCCAGTGCGCGTAGAGGCACGCTCTTCTCGCCGGAGAGAGTGCAGCTCGCTCCTCGATTGCTCCGAGCGGGTCGCTGGGCGCGTGGTGCGCGTCGAAGGATGCGACCGCAGCGCGGATCTCTGGGAACTCTCCTGTCGCGGCGCGCAGAATCGCAACCGATCGAGGTCGTGTATCGAGAATAGTTTGGTCAATACTCACGAGAGCATAGGCACCCCGTTCGCACGCTCTACGCGCGAGTTGCCGCTTGATGTGTACGGGATCAAGGTACATAGAAACCACCTGCGAGTAGCCTGAGTCCCCTCCCCAGAGGTTGCCTTTGAGTATCCCATCCCAATGTTTGAATATGGTTAAGATAATCCAAAAACTTCCATTTTGAGAGAGCGGCCGCTGCATCCCTTGCGATCGCTTTGCCGCGTCGATATGCTGCTCGGCATGGCTACGAGCAAGAACATTGTATTTATCCTCATGGATGACTTCGGGTGGCGAGACTTGGGATGCTATGGAAGCAGCTTTTACGAGACTCCGAACCTCGACAAGCTCGCGCGCGACGGCATGCGGTTTACCGATGCCTACGCGGCGTGTCCGGTGTGCTCACCAACACGAGCGAGTATTCTCTCGGGAAAGTATCCGGCACGGGTCGGCGTGACCGACTGGATCGGCGGTCATCTCGAGGGCAAGCTCATTGACGCGCCCTACATCGACCATTTGCCTCACTCGGAGGTCTCCCTCGCGCGCGCCCTCGGCGAGGGCGGGTACGCTACCTGGCATGTCGGCAAATGGCACTTGGGCGAGGAAGGATCGTGGCCGCTCGATCATGGATTTGACGAGAACATCGGCGGTTGCCACATGGGCTGCCCGTGGCACGGTTACTTTAGTCCATGGAAGATCCCCACACTGCCCGAAGCCGAGGAAGGAACGTACCTGCCCGACCATCTCACCGACGAGGCGATCCGCCTCATAAGAGAGAACAAGGCGAGCGGAAAACCGTTCTTTCTGAATATGTCATACTACCTTGTCCACACACCTCTTCAGGCTCCGGAGCACCTGGTCAAAAAGTACGAACAAAAAGCGCGCGCACTTGGCCTGGACAAAGTCGATCCGTTGGTGGTCGGCGAGCCGTTTGCCACCCCCGACAAAACGGGCGGTCGTGTCGTCAGGCGAACGATGCAGTCGCATCCGGTCTACGCCGCCATGGTGCAATCGATGGACGACAACATCGGCCGACTCCTAAACGCACTCGAGGCCGAGGGACTCTCCGAGGAGACGGTGATCTTCTTCACGAGTGACAATGGGGGCCTCGCGACGGCCGAGGGAAGCCCGACAAGCAACTTGCCCCTCGAGGAGGGCAAGGGGTGGATGTACGAAGGGGGGGTGCGCGAGCCACTGCTCGTGAAATGGCCGGGCGTGACGTCTGCGGACTCGTTCTGTGACGTGCCCGTGACGAGCCCAGACTTCTATCCGACGATTCTCGAGATCGCGGGCGTTCCCGCACGGCCCGAGCAGCACCGAGACGGTGAGAGCATTGTGCCGCTGCTTCGAGGCGGCTCCAAACTCAAACGCGAGTCTATCTTCTGGCACTACCCTCACTACGGCAACCAGGGCGGGACACCGGGGTGTAGCATTCGACGGGGCGACTGGAAACTCATCGAGTTCTTTGAGGATGGACGGACCGAGCTCTACAATCTGCGCGAAGACGTAGGTGAATCACACGACCTCGCCGCCGCCCTGCCGGAAATCACGGCGCAGCTGCGCGATGAACTACACGCATGGCAGCGTGAGGTTGCGGCAAAGATTCCCGAGACTAATCCGAACTACGACCCAAAGCCGCATCGGGTGAGTCGCACCGATCCGATGCCTCCTGCGTAAGCGGGTCTAACTCGCGTCATACCGTCTTGGTATCTTTGGCGCATGACAAAACGCATAATCGCGATTGGAACCATAGGCGCCATCCTGCTTGCGAGCGCCTCGACGCTCTTTGCCTCGGGTGCGGCTGAGCAGAACGAAACCGTCACGGTGGTTGGTATCGGAGAGGTCACAGCCGAGCCGGATCAGGCAGTGATCACGCTCGGCGTTCAGCTCTTTAATGAGGACGCCTTAGCGGCAAGCGAAGAGCTCGCCGAACGGATGACGCAAGTGCTCGATGCGATCAGTGCGCTTGGCGTGCCCTCTGAGAACATTCAGACCACCAACTACAGCATCTTCTTCGAGCGCGAGTATCAGCCTCGCCCAGACCAACTCGAGGGCCCGGGCCCGCGCGGAATGTATCGCGTAGAAAACATGGTCGAGGTAACGATCCCAGAGGTCGAGCGCGCCGCCACGGTGGTGCAAGCGGCAATCAGCGCCGGGGCGAATCAAATGTACGGCATTCGGTTCGGTTTCTCAGATCCAATGCTGTTGGAGGCAGAGGCTCAGGCGCGAGCGATGAAGAATGCACGCGCCAAGGCGCAGATTCTCGCCGCCTCGGAAGGGCTGACCGTCGGAAAGGCCGTCGTGATCGTGGAGGCAGGAGCGCGCTCCCCACGGCTCCAAGCAACGATGGACTACGAGGGCAGAGGCGGCCCGGTGATGCCGGGCGAAGGCCGCTACTCCAGGAGCGTTGAGGTGACGTTCGAACTCGAGTAGCGCAACTCTATGCGATGAGCGCACGACCGAGGGGGCGATCTGCAAACGGCTCTCCGTTTGCTGCGTCGCGCGCGTGCTCTGCACAGAACTGACACGCGTACGCAAACCGCGGCTCATCGCTCTCGTTTCTCACCGACCGGTGAAGCGTATTGCGATCGAAGGCCACCAAGTCCCCCGGCTCCATGTGTGGGATCGGAAAGCCGCTCTCCGGCTCGACATCCGTCTCACGATGACCGCCGAGGTCACCACCCGCCGCGTGCGCCGCGACTAAGCCCTTCGTGTGCGACCGCGGCGCAATCCAAAGGCCGCCTCGCTCCGGCGTGATCTCTGCGAGTGCGACAAAAACATTGAGCGCACGGCCGAGCACATAGGTGTACTGGTTGTCTTGGTGCCAGGGCAAGCCCTTCCCCCCATGAGGGGGAACCATGGCGAGCATACCGTAAAACACCCGTGCCGGAGCTTCGAGCAGATCTTCGGCGATTTGAATCAATCGCTCGTTTCCCAAAAGGCGATGAATCTGCCAATCCTTCGAGGGCTCGTTCCAGTCAAAGATGCGCGCCTGCCACACCGTCGCATTGGGGTTTATGCCGGTCGATCCCGCCGCCACGATCTCCTCGCACAGACGCGGCTCGATGGCGTGCTTTACCAATACGTACCCCTCGCGGTGAAACTCGGTAACCTGTTCTTTTGAGAGCACTGCTTCCATTCTTTACCTCTACACTCAGGTTACTCGGAAGGCGGCCGACCGCCCAGAACGGAACGAGTCGCTTATTGAACAAAAC
>JBMCTC010000096.1:0-10122 GCA_048624115.1 Spirochaetota bacterium | reverse complement strand
CCATCGATCTCGGGCATGGTGATGTCCGTTATCAGTAAATCGAAACGTTCAGACTCGAGGCGTTCGAGCGCGGTCAATGGGTCGGTCTCGGCGGCTATCGAGTGGGCCGGTCCGAGAGCGCGCCGGCACAGAATGCTCAAACCCTTACATATGCTGGGCTCGTCGTCGACGATCAGGACTCGCACTACTGTGACCTCCGGATTTGCATCGTCACCTTGGTTCCTGCTCCGAGGGCGCTGGTGACGGTAAGCCCCGAGCCGGCCCCTCCAAACGAAACGAGTCGCTCGTGTACATTGGCCAGCCCGATGCCTCTCTCGTCGTCATGTAGGAGTGGGGGCTCTGCCGAGCGTCCGGACGGCGACTCGAGATGGTCCTGTACGCAGCGTAAGGTCTCACCATCCATGCCTGTTCCATCGTCGGCAATTACGATCTCCAGGGTTTCGCCCCGGCTCCTCGCCGTCACTCTGATTTCGCCGCCGCCACGCCGCATGCCGATTCCGTGTTTGATCGAGTTCTCTACGATCGGCTGAATGATGAACCTCGGACAAATTGCAGCTTCGGTATCAGGTTCCATGTGCACCGCGTAGGAAAGGCGGTCGCCCATGCGCCTACGATGAATAGCGAGAAAATGACGGGCGTGCTCGATCTCGGCGCGAACGGTGGAGGTTGGCGACGTGTCGCTCAGACTATAGCGACTGAACTTGCCGAGCTGATACGTCATCTCGGCGGCGTCCTCGTTGCGGCCCGCCTCCGACATCATGCGAATCGACTCGAGGGCGTTGTACAGAAAGTGCGGATTCATTTGACTGAGCAACGCCCTGAAGGCCGCTTCCCGTTGACGGATCTCCGCCACGTGCAGGGAGCTCAGTAACGTGCGAATGCGAGCGATAAGTTCGTTGTAGTGGTGCACCAGGACACCGACCTCGTCCTCATATGGTGCTTCATCGAACTCGTGTAACTGATCATGGGACGTGTTACGGATGTGGTCTGTGAGGTTGACGATGCGTCGCGACCACGAGTAATAGACGAGGTAGTATACCCAACTCAGCAAGAACCCAAAGACGGGCGCTGCGAGCGCAGCGAGCAGCCGAATCGGAAGCAGATCTCGAAGAATGACGCGCTTTGGAGCCGCCAGCATGAGACGGAGATTCGGGTTGGAGAGATCTACCGCGGCGAGCAGCGTCCTGCCCACCACCACCGTCGACGACGGAACCTGCGAGGGTAGCTTGACACTCGCTGCCTCTACGCTCACGATCGAATCGTTTCCGACGCCGCCGGCATCCTCTGAAGCGGAAGCGATAAAGAGCGTCGGTGACGCTTCAGGATCTCCTCGAAAGGCGACGAGCGCGAGGGTGCCGTGCTCGACGACCCCAAAAATCGCCTCTAACAGCATCTGCGAATCGACGATTACCTCGGCAACCGCGACCGGTCGATTCAACAGCTCGTCGAAGATCACGCGGTAGTATGTAGTGGAGATCGTATCCGGAGTCACCGCGTCGTACTCGTTCGTTGTAAGGCTCATCACCCGCCACTCGTCGACGTATCCAAACTCGCCTGCCTTTTTTCGTATGGCACGCGGAAGGGCGGCCCACGGCGCGAGGTCAACTCCAATTGCGGCGGCGGCCTCGTTCCTTGCGTAGATCCGTATCCCGCCGACGTAGGGGCTGAGCGCGCGTGAGAACGCGAGTAGGGGTTCAACCTCCTGCCGGTACTGGATGACCTGATCGGCTCTGTCCTCGACGTCGCCCGCAAGGTAACTTGTGAACGATCGGTTGTACTGAAGTACCTCGCCTATGGTCTCGACCTGCGTTGTAGCGGTGGCAATCGATCGTCTCCACTGCTCGACAATATCGGTCATCGTCTGCGACGCTCGTCCCACCACGCTTGCTGTTAGCCAAGAGTTCGCCACTATTCCCACGAGCACGGTCGGCAGCGCGATAAGCGCAACGTATCCGAGCACGACTCGCTTGAGAATATGCTGCGAACGCCACCACGATCGTACGGAACGAAGCTGATTTCCCATAGATGGCTAAAGAAACCTCTCGCGGAACGCACGCGGAGAGACGCCCACGATCTCCTTGAACTTTCGCGAGAAGTATTCTGCATCGCTGTAGCCGACCCAGGCCGCGATGTCGGAGAGGGGGGCTTGGCGAGTGATGAGCATCTTCTTTGCGTTCTCGATTCGCTTTTCGTGGACGTAGTCGATTATGCTCATTCCGCGTTGCTCCTTGAACAGGCGGCCGACGTAGTAGGGGTGAAGGCCGAGGTGCTCGGCGATGTCTTTGACCCGAAGGCTTTCGGTCACATGCCTGCCTATGTAGAGCTCGATGTCTCGAACGATCTGGTTATCGGTGTCGCTGTGTATCGATTTCAGGTAGCCGATGACCGTACTGCAGTAGGCGCGTACATCCGCGAGGACGTTGCGTAGGCCGCGATCAACGTCGGGTTGCGGCGCGCCCCCCGAAAAGCTCTCCAGCTCCTCGATCGAGCCCTCTTTTTCGGCAACGAGCTCCCAGATGTCTACGAAAAGGGCGCTCGCCGCGCCGAGCACGCTCTCGGGGTAGATCGGTCGTTCGCGCAGCGCGCGTTCGATCTCTTCGAGCTCACCGGTCAGTGACTCTTGCGAGAGCGAGACAATGCTTCGAGAGAGGGCGCGGATGCGCGCTGCGGGCAAGGGATCGTAACCGTATCCCATCGGGTTCTGCGCTCGGTAGGTGAAGACTTCGTCCGAGTAGAACGCGCTCTCGACGGCCTCCCCAATCGTCTCAAATGCGTCCGACACTTGAACGAGTCCGGCAACGACACGGCTCCGGAAGACGCGGAGCGAAAGGCGAAGCGACTCACATCGAGATGCGACGTGCTCCTCGAATTCTCGCAGCGTGCGTCTTCGAAGCGAGTGCCCGCGAACATGCACGCAGTCGAGGACAGTTGCTTCAGTTCGCCGCGTGAGGGGCCGATCATTGCAGACGAACCAACGCTCCACATCGTCGAACAGGGCTCCGACATCGGACATCGATGTGAAGTGGGTAACGACGAATCGGTACACGCAGGTCTCGGCGCCTTGAGCCGTCGCCGGGCTTACTCCGAGTGCCTCGGCGAGCGCCTCCGTACCCGGCGACCTGAGTAGGAAATCGAGCCCCGAGGAAACAGCCGGCGCGACGCGATCGTCCTCGTCGAGTCGCGCTCGAATGCGACGAAGCTCCTCGAGCAGCTCTTCCCGCTGCACCGGTTTGAGCAGATAGTTACTCACCCCGAGACGAAGCGCGCGCTGCGCGTAGGCGAAATCATCGTAGCCGCTGAGCATGATAAAAATGGGCGCACGATCAAGCTCCTTGCGAACCGCGTCGACAAGCGAAAGTCCGTCTACGTGTGGCATCCGGATGTCGCAGAGGACTACGTCGGGTGGTTGGCGACGAATGAGCTGCAATGCCGCCTCGCCATCGTCGGCCTCCGCGTGGATCGAAAATCCCTCGGCGCGCCAGTCGATGAACTCGCGCAACCCCTCGCGGATGTAGCGCTCGTCGTCTACGATAAGCACATCGTACATCAGACGCTCTCCCCGGCAGGCAGACGTAGTGTGACCGTGGTGCCGATCCCAGACTCACTCTCAATCTCGCATGAGGCTTGCTCCTCGTAGTGAATCGCGAGACGAGCCGCGACGTTTGTAAGGCCCACATGATCGTCTCTGATTTCGCCGGCGGCCATCTGGCAGCGTAGTTCGGCAAGCAGTGGCTCGTCGATTCCGACGCCATCATCGCTAACGGTTACCGTGAGCGTGTTGTCAATGAGAGCGCCACGCAGGAGAATGGTCCCGCCGCCCGCCGGCTCCACGCCGTGGAGAAGCGCGTTCTCGACAATTGTCTGAATACAGAACTTCGGGATTTCGACCTTTCCTGCGTTCGCGTCGACCTCTTCGTGATACTGAATCCTCTCGCCAAAGCGGTAACGATGCACGGAGACCAAGTAGCCGACGAACTGCAGCTCGCGATCGACCTTGGTGAACTCCTCTTTCCACGTGTAGGTGCGACGAAAGAGAAGGGCGAGTTGATTTAGTATCTCTGCGGTCTCCTCCTCCTTCTTCGCGATCGACCTCATTCGGATCGACTCGAGTGTGTTGAAGAAGACGTGAGGATTTACCCTACTCTGGAGCGCGTGTAACTCGGCTCGTCGCTGTTGTGCCTCGAGCTTGTGCTCGCGCACCTGCCCGGCGAGGACCTCCTCGATGAGCGTCTTGATACGGCGAGTCATTGTGTTCATCGTACTTCGCAACTCGGAGATTTCGTCGGACTCATCTTCCTCTGGAAGCGTCTCGTACTGCATCTGCCCAATTCGTTCGCTATGTACCTGAAGCTCCGCCAACCGTCGCGACACGCGCCGACTAAAGATGAGGTTGCGGCTGAAGGAGATCAGAAGAATCAACAAAAAGCCGATCGCCGAATAGGTCACGTAGGAACTCATGAGATCGACGCGCGGGACATCGTAGACGTCGGCGAGGATCGTCCATCGATCGTTTGTACCGGGGAAGACAAAATCCAAGGCGAAGTGTAGCGGTGGCTGGCGCCGGTTTCTCTGATCGGCGTTTACGGTGAACAACGCAACGGTATCGCCTCCAGGCGAGATGAGCTCGATGTCGCTGTCGAGCGGGAAGGAGTTCAGACTCTGGCGCAAATAGGGGACGCTCAAGGTCAGTGCGACCGCGTGCGTATCGCTGCTAAAGGGCGTGATCATCTTGCGGATAAAAACCGGCTGTGGCGGTAGTCCCTGCGTCTTGGTCAACGGTAAGTGGTCACGCAGCACGATCGTCTGGCCCATCTCCTCGAGGTCTACGAGATCGTCCCCCATTACCAAGTAGGAGAGGGAGAGCGACTGCGCGAACTGGGTGATCTCACTGTTTGTCGTCAGAAGCGCGATGCTGTCAGCCGCGCGGCTAAAGGTCAAGAACCGTGCGAAAATCGGTCGCACCGTGTCGTGAAACACGTGATAGAATGGGACGACCCCTCCGTGGGAATCCTCGAGAAAATCGTGTAAGCGTGGCTCCCCGGCCAACGCCTCCAACCCGTAGTAGAGGTCGTAGAGAACCAAAGAAACAGTCTCCTGCAGTGACCTCAACTCGACCGTGATCTGCTCTTCACGTGCACGGCGTATGTCTCCGGAGAGCTGCGCCAGCGAGACCGAGTTGATCAGGATGAGCGGAACGAAGGTTGTGAGAATGTATGATGCGAACAGTTTCCTGCCCAAGCCTGATTTCGGAAACCAGGAGTCTTTGCTCATGAACCATCCCTCGTAGATGTCTCATCATAGGGGCACCTCTGCCTGCCCGCAAGCATTTCTGTGACCGTGATTCGGGCAAATCTTTGGTTTGTCGGGCCGATTGTTTGGTTTGGGGGGTGTCGCGGTTCTGCGGTTTGGGCGGAGAATGGCGCAAAATCCAAAAGGAGGAGTTACATGACTCTCAAGCGAACGTTGACAGTTCTTGCAGCACTCATGCTCATTGGCAGCATGGTATTCGCGGGCGGAACAGCGGAGGATGCGGAATCAGCGACCGAAGATTTCACATTCACCTACTTCACGGGTACTTATGGCAACGCGGGTGATCCCGAGCTCTCGACCGACACAGTCATTGGACAGATGCTCTACGAGCAAACCGGCGTGATCGTGAAGTTCGACCGGCTCGTCGGAGACCTGAACACGCGTATCGGCATCGACCTGGCCAGTGGCGATATGGCCGACGTGATTATGGGTGCCGGTGGATCCACACCGATGTGGGCGGACGGCGGCGCCTTTATTCCGCTTCAGGAAGAGATTCCTGCACACGCACCAAACCTCTGGACGATGGGCGAAGACGTCTGGAAACGAGCGACTCACGCGGACGGAAACCTCTACATCGTTCCGAGCTTTATCCCGCAGGGAAATGAAGCCCCGCGGATTGAAGTAGCCGGCGCCTGGCGAATCCAGGTCGACGCGCTTCGCAAGACCGGTTACCCCGAGCTCGAGTCAATTCCTCAGATGTTTGACTGGTTGCGCGACTATCTCGAAGAGTACCCGGTAAACGATCAGGGCGAAGAGAACGTTGGATTTGTCACCCTGATCGACGGATGGCGACGTCCGCTCGCATGGGCTATCGACAATGCCATCGCGCCGGAGCGATCACTCCAGTTCGAGCCGGAGATCGATTATCAGATTACAAACACGCTCGACGAGTGGAAAGAGACACTCCGCGTGTTTAACGCAGCCTGGAACGACGGTCTCATTGACCCAGAGTCGTTCATCATCAACCATGAGCAGTACGTCGCAAAAATCGCGACCGGTCGCTACATCACTCACTGGGCAGCACCCTGGTTCTTCGAGGACGCAACGAACTCGCTCATGCAGGAAGGTCGCGAGGATCGCACCTACTGGGGTATGCCGCTACAGATTGACGCCGACACACCGTATCCAGAGAGCACCAAGCCGATGCCCTCTACCGAAGGGTTTGGCATCTCGGTCGCAGCTTCGGATGCCCAGCGGATCCTCGAGTTCTTTAACCATATGTCTCAGCTCGAGCAACAGAAGCTCGTGTTTTGGGGTGTCGAGGGCGAGGACTACTATGTGGATGACAACGGTCGCTACAACATGACCGATGAACAGGCCGATAACTTCCGTGATCTCGAGTACCGTCAACAGCGTGGTCTGGGCATCTTCCTCTACGGGTGGCCCACCGGTGACGGAACGTATCCCGACGGAAATGCGTGGAACCCCGAGAATCAGCCCGAGGTCGCACAGCGCGCCTTCACACCGATTCAGCGTGAGTTCCTTGACGCGTATGACCTGCAGGTGCCCGCTGATCAGTGGCCCTCGACGGTTGTAGAACGCAAGTGGGAACCGCTGTGGAGCATTCCGCTCGAGCAGGGCTCCCCCGCTCAGATTGCCGGTTCGAAGCTCGATGCTGTTCGTGACAAGTACATTCCGACGCTTGTCATGTGCGATCCGTCCGAGTTCGAAGCTTACTGGACCGAGTTCAACGAAGAACTTACCGCGATTGGAATCGACGCATACTACGAGGCCATTGAGGATGGTGTCCGACACCGTCTCGAGACCTGGTAAGCCACAACCACTACGGCTGGAGGGCTCGCCCTCCAGCCTCTTCTGCGAGAACAGCAATGCGACATAAAACTATCTGGCAGCTAATCAAGAATCAGCGTTTCCTGATTCTCATGTCGCTGCCGTTCTTGGTACACGTCGTCATTTTCCAGTATGTCCCGATCTGGGGCTGGACGATGGCATTTCAGGACTTCAAGCCGACTCTCGGCTTCTTTGGCCAGGAGTGGGTTGGACTGCGTCACTTCGTAGCGCTCTTCACCGATGCGGAGTTTCCGCGCGTTATGCGCAACACGCTCGCTATGAGCTCCATCAACCTGGTGCTCGGAACAAGCGCCTCGATCCTGCTCGCACTATCGCTGAACGAAGTTCGCAATATGGGTTTCAAGCGAAGCGTCCAGACCATCTCGTATCTTCCTCACTTTGTGTCGTGGGTCGTTGCCGCGAACATCGTATTGACAATACTCGCGTCGGACGGGGCGCTGAACACGCTGCTCGTCTCCGCCGGCATTGTCGATGAGCCGGTTATCTTTATGGGCCGTCCCCGGCTCTTTTGGTGGATCATCGGCTTCTCGAACGTATGGAAGAGCGTCGGCTGGGGAGCGATTGTCTATCTCGCGGCCATCGCCGGTATTTCGCCTGAACTCTACGAGGCAGCTGAGATCGACGGGGCGGGAAGAATCCAAAAGATTCGCCACATCACGCTGCCGGGCATCCGGACCACAATTGTGGTTCTACTCATTATCAACATTGGTTACATCATGAATGCGGGCTTTGAGCAGCCGTATCTCTTGCAGAACACGCTCGTGCGCGACTACAGCACGAACATCGACATATTCGTTCTCGAGCGGGGCATGGGTATGGGACGGTACTCGTTCTCTACGGCCGCTGGGATTTTCAAGTCGGTCGTAAGCCTGATCATGGTCCTATCCGCCAATGCATTGGCAAAGCGTTTTGGTCAAGAGCGACTGGTTTAGGGGAGAGGAATGGCACGATCACTTGAAGACCGACTGTTCGATTCGGCAAACACCCTTGGGCTCATCCTGCTTGCCTTTGTGACGCTGTACCCCTTTTGGTACATCCTCGTGATATCGTTCAACAGCGCAGTCGATACCGTCCGTGGAGGCTACCTGATCTGGCCGCGTGACTTCACGCTCTACAACTATCAGGTCTTGCTTCGCGACAACTCGATCTTTCGCGCTGCCTTTGTCTCAATAGCCCGAACGGTCATTGGCACCGGCATTAGCGTCTTTAGCACCGCCATGCTCGCCTACACGCTCTCGAGGCGGGAGTACGTGTTCAGGCGTCCGATCACCCTGATCTTTGTTCTCACCATGTACTTCAACGGCGGACTCATCCCGACCTACTTCTTGATCCGCGGCGTCGGCCTCCTGAACAGCTTCTTTGTCTACATCATCCCTCAGCTTGTTGTGGCCTTTAACGTCATCGTCATGCGCACGAACATGGAGGCGCTACCCGAGAGCCTCGTCGAGTCGGCGCGTATCGAAGGGGCAAACGATTTTGTGATCTTTGCTCGCATTATCCTTCCGCTCTCGATGCCCGTGGTGGCAACGATTGCTCTCTTTGTCGGAGTGGCCCAGTGGAACTCTTGGTTCGACACGTTTCTCTACGCCCCGAGGCGTCCCGAGTTGTTCACGCTTCAGTACGAGCTCATGCGCATTCTGCAGAGCACCATGTCCACACAAACGATGCAGTCGGCAGAGGCGATGATGGAGCGTTTCGATCGTGAGCAGGTCGCTCAGATAGTGACGCCCAAGGCGATTCGTGCATCAATGACCATACTCGCGACCGCCCCGATCATTTTTGTCTACCCCTTCTTGCAGCGTTACTTCGTGAAGGGTTTCCTGGTGGGCGGCATCAAGGAGTAGGTCGATGTTTTCCATGCCGAACCATCTCGTGCCCGAGGGTCAACCAATGGCGCACGCCGAGGCGATTGTTCGCTCGGGACCCGTGCGGGTCACGGTCCTTACCCCCCAACTGCTTCGGATCGAGTACAGTCCCGACGCCGTATTCGAGGATCGGCCCTCGTATGCTTTTTGGAATCGCGCGCTTTTGGTGCCTGAGTTCGATGCTGTTGAGAGAAACGGGGTGCTCACCATCGAGACAAAGGCGGTTCGGCTCGAGTACTCGGGCGGTGGCGTAGCGTTCACCGGACGATCACTTCGCGCCGATGTCTTGGCGACTGGAGAGACCTGGCACCTCGGCGATCGCGAGTGGGATCACAATCTCGGCGGCACGATTCGGACGCTCGACAATATCAACGGGCGCACCGGCTTGGGCCTCGGATTGATGTCACGGAAGGGATGGAGCGTGATCGACGACTCGGGTAGCGTTGTCTTTGACAAAACGGGATGGTTCGCTCGCCGTCGCGACCCTTCCGACTCGCTCCTTCTCGAACAGAGTCGCGATCTCTACCTCTTTGCCTACGGTCACGAGTACGCGAAGTGCCTCGCCGACTTCTATCGAGTGAGCGGACTTCCCCCGACGCTGCCGAAGTACGCGCACGGGGTCTGGTGGAGCAGGTACTGGCCCTACACCGACCAGGAGCTCATCGAGTTGATCGAGCAGTTTCGAGAAGCAAGGATCCCGCTCACCGTGAGCATAGCCGACATGGATTGGCACATCACCAAGAACGAGTACACAAACGGCTGGACGGGCTTTACCTGGAACAAAGAGTACTTTCCGGATCCGGAGCGTTTCTTGCGGTCTATGCACGAACGCGGCGTTCGCGTAGGACTCAACCTGCATCCCGCCGATGGGGTTCATCCTCACGAGGCGATGTACGATCAGATGGTGCGGGCGATGGGTGATGGTCATGATGATGGGAGGGGCGGTGAAACCCCGGCCTGGACAGGCGACGAGCGAGCCGCGCCCGTACCATTCGAGCCGGAGAACGCGCGTTTCATGGAGGCGTACCTGCGGCTGCTTCATCGTCCTCTTGAGAAGCAGGGCATCGACCTCTGGTGGATCGATTGGCAGCAGGGAGATACCTGTGGCCTTCCCGGTCTTGACCCGCTTGCCGCC
>JBMCTC010000095.1:0-10127 GCA_048624115.1 Spirochaetota bacterium | reverse complement strand
CCTCGAAGCGTTTCTGCAAGAAATGCCGCTGATCCTCGAAGCGCGTGTCAATCGCCTCAAAACGAGCTTCCATGAGCTCGCGCCGGGCGCGAAGCTCTTCTCCCTGCTCTCGGAGCGCGACTCCGATGTTCTTTAGCTCCTGCTCGACCGTGCCGATTCGACCGTTGATTCGTGGCAGTTCTTCCTGTGCTATGAGCTGCTTGACCGTGGGCGCGACTCGAAGAGCGATCTGCTGAATGTCTTCTTCACGTAACGTCATCTGTGGGTCTCCCACACTTCCCTCCTTAATGATACCTACTACGGCGAAAAAGCGCCAGATGCTTCACCAACGGAGGGAGTTTGTGGGTGTTGGGCCTCACCCGATCACTCCGATGCAGCGTAGTGCGCAAGCTCTGACGCTGCGTCGAAGTGGCCAGCTTCTAATAGTACACGATTTCGCGAGACTAGTACGGTATTTGGAAGAGATGTATTTGCGATGACGATAAGAACAAGACCGCGCGGTAGCCCGGCTATTCGATTCGATGAATCGATTTTCTACTGGGCCAGGAGTACCGCTCCCTGGGTTGCGAGTCGCTTTTCCGCCGGAGATCTGCTCGCGGCCTGATTCGTCAGTATGGCTTTCGATCCGAGTCATAAAACTGTAGACTAAAGAGCGTGGGGGGCTCAATGGCAGAAACAGCGCAATCTGGAAGGGTCAGCTCGGGCGTCGAGGGGATCGACGACATCCTTGGTGGAGGCCTGCCCGAGGGTCGCATATACCTCGTGCACGGCGAGGCGGGCACCGGCAAGACCACCTTTGCCCTACAGTTCCTCATGGCCGGCGCACGCGCCGGAAAGCGTTGCTTAGGCATTACCCTCCTTCAGACCCAGGCAGAAATAAAGGATACCGTCGTCTCACATAACTGGAATGTCGACGGAATCGACTTTGTCGAGCTGCCTCCCGAGGTACGAAGATCGGTAAGTCGTGGGCAAACGGTCTTTGCCACGGGCGATGTCGAGCTTAGCGAGGTTACCGACGCGGTAGAAGCAGTTATTCTGCGCCATAAGCCCGAGTGCTTGGTGCTCGATTCGTTGAGCGAGCTCGGCATATTGGTAGACACGCGACACCAGCTTCGGCGGCAACTCATCCGCCTCAAGGAAACCCTCGACACGATCGGCTGCACAACGATTCTTACAGCCGGACCGGCCGGGGATATCGACATGGAGATGCTTCGGACTCTCGTACATGGAGTTATTAGTCTGGAGATACTCTTCCCGGCCTTTGGACAGCCTCATCGACGCGTGCTGGTTTCGAAGATTCGAGGTCTCTACTACCAGGGCGGCTACCATGATGCAACCATCGTGACAGGTGGCCTTCAGGTGTATAAGCGAGTGCTTGGTCTGCCCGCGCTGCAGAGGTCGACATCTCGGACCGTCCTCAGCGGAAACCCCGGGCTCGACGAGCTTCTCGGCGGCGGGCTGCAGGAAGGTACGACGTGCGCAGTCGCCGGCACCGCCGGCGCAGGGAAGAGTTCTCTCGTCACCCTCTATGCCTACACCGCCGCAAAAGAGGGAACCAGATCCGCAGTTTTCTGTTTCGACGAAAGGCCCGAGACCTTCCTGTCACGGGCAGAAGGTCTCGGCATGCCTATAGCCGGCTTCGTGGAGGACGGAACGATTCAGCTTCATGAGATTCGCGTGGGCGAAGTCACTCCGGGCCTCCTCCACGACACGGTGCGTCGGGCAGTCGATCAGGACGGGGCCAGACTCGTGGTGCTGGATAGTCTGAGCGGCTACCTTCAATCGGTGCCGGGATCGCCGGAGCTCATCGTCCGACTTCACGAGCTTTTGACCTATCTCTCTGCCTCCGGTGTGCTCACCTTCCTGATCGTTGCCAGCCACGGCCTCTTCGGAGAGACAGAGTCGCCCATCGACATAAGCTACATAGCCGACGCAGTGGTTATTCTCCGTCACTTCGAGGCCCGAGGGCGGGTGCGACGCTGCATCGCGGTGCTCAAGAAGCGCTACGGCGACCATGAAAAGGCAATACGGGAGGCGATTTTCGAGCCGACCGGAATCCGCATGGGAGAACCGCTAAGCGCGTTTAGTGGACTGCTTACCGGCTTGCCGCGCTTCGAGGGTTCGACCGACGGCCTCCTCGTCGAATCAGATGAAGGTCCCCAGTAGTGGCCGATCGCGAGGCCCATACGATTCGAGATCTCGCGATTCTGCTGCTCGCTCCCACAGGGAGAGATGGCGACCTGCTTCAGCAACTGACGGAGCGGGAGCATATCGGCAGCCGGCGCATGCGCTCCTTCGAAGAGATCGTCACCGAGCTCGGCCCGGGCCTCCGAGCCGGCGGGCTTGTCATTGCCGAAGAGGCGCTCGGCAAGCCGGAAGTTGAGACCCTTTTAGAGCTCCAGGAGGGACAGCCGGCCTGGTCGAACTTGCCGCTGCTTATTCTCGGCGCTCCGAGAGCAGGCAGCCTCGGTCCGGTAGAACCTCTGATCCAGAGGGGAGCCGAGCTTCTCAAGAGGCCGGTCGCGCCGGCTGTCCTGTGCGGAGCCCTTCGCGCCGCCGTCGCCCTGCGCAAGAGGCAGTACGAAGTGCGGGACCTCCTGCTCGAGTCCCGCCGGCTCTCGCAGAGACTCGATAAGCGGGCGCGTCAATTGCGACGCCTTACTGCGCAGCTGACCGAGACCGAAGAGCGGGAACGGCACCGACTGGCCGAGTACGTGCATGACGACCTGCAGCAGGTTCTTGCCGGAGCGATGTTTCATATCGCCGTTTCGCGAAGGCGGCTGGATGACCCCCAGACCGCTGGGAAAGCGCTCGAAAGAACCGAGGAGCTCGTTTTACAGGCACTTGAAGCAACGCGCAACCTCTCCCAGCGGCTCAGTCCCACGAGTCTGCGACGGAACGGTTTGGTTGCGGGCTTACGTTCACTTATCGATCAGGTGAAGGATTTGCATGGACTGAAAGCGGAGCTTGAAGTCGAGGGTCAGAGTGAACCTCACGACCCCTCCGTGAGCGTTTTTCTGTTTCGAAGTTGTCAGGAGCTGCTCCTTAACGTGGTCAAGCACGCGCAGACCGACCAGGCCTACGTCAGTCTTTGCATGGATCCGGACCGGACGGAACTTGAGGTGCGTGATGAGGGGCGTGGTTGGGTCGAGGCGATCGACCGGGGCGACGATAGCTTCGGACTCTTCAGCATTCGAGAGCGAGCCGAACACCTCGGCGGCAGCATGGAAATAACAAGCTCGCCTGAATCGGGCTTCCTGGTCCGCGTGCAGGTGCCGTTCTCAGAGGCGCCGAGGCACGAAAGCGAGGCCGGGGCGGACTATGGGCATCGAAGCGCCACACCCACGCAGCACGAGGCCGAAGCCGGGCCCAAACTCAGAATCCTTCTCGTCGATGACCACGTGGTCTTACGCAGCGGGCTTCGTTCGGTCCTCGATGGGCATCCCGAGTTCGATATTGTTGGAGAGCGAAGTGACGGGCAAGGGGCCATAGAAGCCGCTGAGGCCCTGAGCCCCGATGTCATCCTCATGGATGTGGGCATGCCAATCATGAACGGAATCGAAGCAACCCGAGAAGTGAAGAGGCTCCGCCCCCAGACTCGCGTAATCGGCCTCTCGATGTACGACGACGAGCCCACAAGACGGTTGATGAGGGAAGCCGGAGCAGAGGCTTACCTGCTCAAGTCAGGCCCCACCGAGAAGCTCCTCGCGGCTCTGTTGAACGGCGCGGGGTAGATGGTCGATGCCGATCGGCTCGCGCGTGCCGATACTTGCCAACAACCCACAGAACCGTCGCCACCAAATCCCACAGGTGCACGGCGTTTCTCATACATACCAATTGTAGAGAGTTCTAACGTTAATATAACCCATTATCCGCGGCCGACAGGCCGCGAGCGGTCCGAAGGACCGGAGCCCCAGAAAGCCCGACCCCGGTCCGCCGGGGGCACGCCCATCACCTCAACAAAAAACCCCGCCAAAAGGCGGGGCAAAAAAAGGAGGTCTCGCATGATGCACGAAAGGACCGCAGCATCAGGCAGATGGAAGGCCGGTAGGCGGCCGACCTTCCACAGGTGTTTAGCCCGCCGGGTGGCGACCGGCGGGATAAGCGCTTAGATATCGTAGTAGAGTGCGAACTCCCACGGGTGCGGACGCAGATCAAGCGCCTTTACCTCGTTCTCGAGCTTGTACTCTATCCAGGTCTCTACAACATCTTTCGTGAAGACGTCGCCCTTGAGCAAGAACTCGTGGTCGTTCTGCAACGCCATGAGCGCCTCGCGCAGGGTGCCCGGGGTGGTCGGGACCTTGGCAAGTTCCTCGACCGGAAGATCGTAGATGTCCTTATCGAGAGGCTCACCTGGGTCGATCTTGTTTTGGATTCCGTCAATGATAGCCATGAGCATCGCGCTAAAGCCGAGGTACGGGTTGCTCGATGCGTCGGGGCAGCGGAACTCGAAGCGCTTGGCTTTCTCGCTCTTCGAGTACATCGGGATACGAACGGCTGCCGAGCGGTTCCGGCTCGAGTAGGCGAGGTTAACCGGAGCTTCGAAGCCAGGAACGAGTCGCTTATAGCTGTTCGTGGTCGGGTTGGTGAACGCGAGGACCGCCGGAGCGTGCTTAAGGAGACCACCGATGGCATACTTCGCCGTCTCGCTCAAGCCTGCGTACTCATCACCAAAGAAGACGTTCTTGCCGTCCTTCCAGATCGACATGTGGGTGTGCATTCCGCTTCCGTTGTCGTTCCAAAGCGGCTTCGGCATGAAGGTGACGGTCTTGTTGTGCCGCCGCGCGACGTTTTTGATGATGTACTTGTACTTGAGCAGCGCGTCGGCCATCTGCACGAGCGGCTGGAAGCGCATGTCGATTTCACACTGCCCACCGGTTGCTACCTCGTGGTGCTGTGCCTCGATCTGGATGCCGATGCTCTCGAGGAGCAGTGTCATCTCACTTCGGATGTCCTGCAGACTGTCTGCGGGTGGTACCGGGAAGTAGCCTTCTTTGTAGCGAGGCTTGTAGCCGAGGTTTGGTTGCTCGTCTTTGCCGGTATTCCATCGACCTTCTACCGAGTCGAGGAAGTAATAGCCGGAGTGCTCGTTCTGGTCAAAGCGAATATCGTCAAATACGAAGAACTCTGCTTCGGGACCGACGTAAATCGTGTCTCCGATGCCGGTTGACTTCAGATATGCCTCTGCCTTGCGCGCGATGTTGCGCGGGTCGCGGGTGTACTCTTCGCCGGTAATGGGGTCGGAGATGTTACAGGTTATGACGACGGTCTTTGCCGCCATGAATGGATCAATGAACGCCGTTTCTGCAACGGGCTTCACGATCATGTCGGACTCGTTGATTGCCTGCCAACCACGAATGCTCGACCCGTCGAATCCGAGTCCTTCTTCGAACGCGTCTTCATCGAGCTCCCGGGCAGGGACAGAAAAATGCTGCCAGATTCCTGGGAAGTCCATGAATCGAAGGTCGACGATCTTTACGTCCTCACTCTTCATCAGCTTGAGAACATCCGATGGTGTCTTTAGATCACTCATTAAAAAACTCCTCTGAACGTGCCTGCACCAGCGCCTACTGGTGTGCGAGTTGTTCTATGCGGGAATATAAGCAAACGATGTGCCAACCGGATGCAATAATTATAAGTGTCTATAGCACAAAGAGTTGTAGTGGTCGGTCCGCAGCCGCAAGCCGGCTCTTGGCTACCAAATGGTAGGATCCGGCCATTTTGAGCTACGAGAATGTGGGATTCCAATTTCAGCGCTACCAGTTGGTCGGGCCGGCGCCCCAAAACGGGTATTTGACCTCGGATAACTCCAAGCATATGCTACCTTCTATGTCGTTGCAAGACTTATCTACCGAGCGCGAATGGTATGAGCGCGATTTGCTCGCGCGCTTTCTTCGATACGTGCAGGTTCACACCACGAGTGATCCGCACGTGGCGGTTACGCCCTCTACCGAGAGGCAATTTGACCTGGCCCGAATGCTCGAGGCTGAACTTCGGGAGCTCGGCGTTCTCGATGTGACGTTGGACGAGAATTGCCGGCTCATCGCTCGGCTGCCCGGCAAGGGTGCCGAAGAGGACGCCACACCGATCGGCTTTATGGCGCACGTAGACACGGCGCCCGACTTCTCCGGCGAGAATGTGCGGCCCCAGGTGCACGAGTCGTACGACGGGGGGCCAATCTCCTTGAATGACGAGCACCAACTCGACCCCGACAGCTACCCGATGCTCCTCCACTACACGGGTGAGACTATCATCACGACCGATGGAACAACCCTGCTCGGGGCAGACGACAAAGCCGGCATCGCAGAGATCATGACGGCCGTCAGGTTCTTGATCGCGCACCCCGAGATTCCGCGCCCACCGATCGAGATCATCTTTACTCCCGATGAGGAAACCGGACGCGGCATGAACGGATTCCCGGTCGAGAAGTTGCAGTCGAAGTTCTGCTTTACCATGGACGGCACCGACGAGGGCGGCATCGAGGCGGCGTGTTTCACCGCGTATCGAGTGTCGGCGGAGTTCACCGGCTACAGCATTCACCCTGGAAGCGCCCGGGGCAAGCTCGCAAACGCCGCCTCCATGGCTGCACAGTTCGTGGCGATGCTGCCTCGCTCGGAGAGCCCCGAGGCTACCGACGGCGATTTTGGTTTCTACTGTCCGACCGAGATCACCGGCTCGATCTCAGCTGCGAGGGTAAACACTATCGTCCGCGATTTTAATCACGAAGAGGCCAAGCGGAGACTTGCCTTCCTCGAGCAGCTTGCGCGAACAGTCGAGGGCGCCTTCCCCGGCGGACGGATCAAACTCGAGACGACCCGCCAGTACCTCAACATGGCAGACTTTCTCGAGCCGCATCCGCACGTGGTAGAGAACATAAGTGAGGCGATCCGCGCAACCGGAATGGAGCCCTTTGTGCATAAGATTCGTGGCGGCACCGACGGCGCGCGGCTGAGCGAGATGGGCATCCCGACTCCCAATATCTTTACCGGGGGGCAGAACTTACACGGTCGGTTCGAGTGGATCGCGCTGCCCGCGATGGTTCGCGCAGCCAAGACGGTCGTCAACCTTGCCTATCTGTTCTCCAAGTAGATTCGGGGAACGCGCTTCGAGACGTTGCAGGTAATCTCGTAGGGAATAGTCTCGCAGAGCTCGGCGAGCTCTGCGGCGTCGGGCGCGCCTGCTTCACTGCCAAAGAGCGTCACTTCCTGGTAGCGTTCGACGCTGAGCACAGGGCCTAAATCGACCATAAACTGATCCATGCAAACGCGTCCTACGATTTTGTAGCGTACGCCCGCGATGCTCACCTCGCCCCGATTTGAGAGTAGCCGATTGTAGCCGTCGCCATACCCGGCCGGCACCGTCCCGATATGCGTTGTCGAGGGCGCGGTCCACGTCATCCCGTACGAGATGCTCTCGCCGGCTCGGACCTCTTTGATAAAGACCACCTGGCTCACGAGCTCCATGACGGGTCGTACCTCTACGATGCCCGTTTGCTCCGCTGCAGGGGCGTACCCGTAGGCAAGGATTCCCGGGCGCACCATGTCGTACCACGAGTCGGGGTGGCCAAGCACGCCGCCGCTGTTCGCGGCGTGCACGATCCCCGGTTCGATGCCTGCCTCACGTATCGCTTCAACCGCTTCCTCGAATCGCCTCATCTGCCTCTTCGTGTACGCAGTGTCTTCCATATCCGCGCCGGCAAAGTGCGTAGAGACGCCGCCGAGCGTCAGCGCGTCCGCATCGACGACCGCCCTCGCGAGCTCTACGGCGTGCTCAGGACGGCAGCCGATGCGGCCCATGCCGGTATCGATCTTCATGTGCACGGGGAGCTCGGCGCCCTGGCTGCGCGCTTCGTTGTTGTAATCGTTTATCTGATTGCGGTCGGAGAGAATCGGCGTGATCCCATTCGAGACTACTGCCTGCATTTCACCCGGGGTGGCGAGACTGTAGAGCAGAATGGGCAAGTCGATGCCTGCGTAGCGCAGTTCGACGCCCTCGTCTACGGTGGCAACGGCCAGGTAATCTACCCCGGCACTCGCCGCCGCGCGGCCGATTTCGACAATCCCGTGGCCGTACGCATCGGCCTTGACCGCCAGACAGAGCAGTCGCTCAGAGCCCACGCGGGCGCGAATTTGAGCGATATTATGATCGAAGTGGTCAAGGCGAATCAGCGCCCGGGTCGCACGCATTGACCAAGAATAGGAAGGCAAAAACGGCTTTTCAAGCGCCAATTTGCGCTTTGTGCTATATTAATGAAGGAAGTCATGAGAGCTCGGCATCTTTTTGCTATCCCAATTCTCCTCTTTTTTTGGTCGTGCGGAGAGAACTCTCTCTTTATGCCCGGGGATGATGAAGATGCGCTGGTAACGCTCACATTTGATCTGGCCGGCGGCCTGGTGAGTCCCGGCGCGCGGGTTGGCCTCGATCTCGAACGCGACCCTGTCTTACAAGGCAACGAGGCGAGCTCGGACTCGGTCCAGGTTGAGCTCTTCTCGTTCGATGGTGAGTTGCTTGCGACCCAGCGCTACGACGCGGTCGAGCAGGCGAATAGTTTGCCCGGCATTTCGTTGCCGGAACTCGAAGACGGTCTCTACAAGCTCACGGCAACCTACTTTGACGGCTCCGAAATCGTGACGTCGGTCACGGAACCGTTCTTTATGGTTTCCGGTCGATACCGCGTCTTGGGCGTTGCCTCGTATCCCGCCTCGTCGTTTCCCGGCGCCGACAGCTTGCTGAGTCTCTCACTTGACGTACCGAGCGGTTCCGACCCGTACTTGGTTTGGAAGGTTGCCGGAGAGGTGGTAGTGCACGGCTATCTCACCCAAACACGTCAGACGCTTGCAGTTGCCGCACCTGGGGCCAAGGGCGTCTTTCCGGTGGAGGTAGATCTCTACCCAGTCTGGCACCAAGAAGCCGACTTCACCGAGATTGATGCGCCGGTTTCCTACCGAAGTGAAATCTTCGTGTCCGACACGCCAACGGCGCTGCCCTCGGACTTCTCGAGTTCCGAGAACTATTTCATGCTCTATCACCTACGCGGCTGGTTTCGAGAGAGCGGGCACCGGCTGGTGCTCTTTCCCGGCGCCGACTACGAGGGCGTAGCATTCGGCTCGCCGATGCTTGCGGCTCGCGACAACGTCTTTGGTTACTACCTGGACGGCGGGTCGGGTATCGAGATTCCTGGTTTTGTCTGGCCGGTCTATCGTGAGGAGCTCTCGCCATTCTCGATCTCGTTTCTTCTCTTGGCAGAGCCATCGGCCGGCGATCGGCTTCTGTTACGCTCAGAGAGTGAGGCGGGAGAGCTGCTCGAGATCGTTATCGGAAACGAAGAGCGCCTTGGCTTGCGCCTGCCGGGTCAGGATGGCGTGCTTTGGTCCGATGTTCCTGCATTTCGTCCTGGCGAGCCTTCGAAGGTTACGGTTTCGGTTGTTCCCCATGAGCAGGAGTTGATTGTCAACTTCTATGCAGACGGGGTGAGACTCGGTAGCAGCAGCGTCCTCAAGGAGACCGAGCTCAGCAACGAGGCGCTTTCGTCAAACGTCGATCCGGATTGGGCACGCATTCCCGGGCTCACCACGATTGGCGCGCCCGAGGGCGGAGCAGTCGGAATTCTCGACGAGTTCGGCGTGTACTTCCGCAACGCCCGCGGCCTTCCGCGGGCCGATGATTCGGCATTTGCAGAGGCGGTGGCCGATCGATTCTCCGATGGTGTCGTGTATGCAGAGAGCTTTGCGAACGGTTTTGCGCGCAGTCGCACCGAGATCACCGGCGAGGCAAGCTGGCGCGATGCGGCGCTCGAGCTTCCGCAGGGCAGCTCTTTTTCGCTTCCGCCACTCGATCTCGAGCCCGGCTCGTATCGACTCGAGCTATATGGCCGCGGGTATGCAACACTCTGGTTCGAATCGGGACCGCAGGAGCGAGTCTTTGTACCGATTACGCAGGGCGTGGCGGTTCTTGACATCGAAGTAACAAAAGAGGGCGTGAGCGTTGTTATAGGTGGTAATGAGACACGTATCAGCGAAGACGCCAACTTCTCATTTACTACTTCCGGGGATGAGGACGACACGTTTGTACTTTCACAGATGGTGGTCGGCCGGGTTTCGAAAGCCGAATAGGCTCCGTCACTACAG
>JBMCTC010000094.1:0-10143 GCA_048624115.1 Spirochaetota bacterium | reverse complement strand
GACCACCGAGAGTAACGACGACAAGAAGGCTCGGGGAAAGACACTCGGCGTAAACGGATGGATTGTAAAACCATTTCAGCCGGAGTCGTTCGTGAAAGTGATCTCGATGCTCGTGGGCGGCTAACATGCAAGACCTCGCGGACCTCCTCGCAGAATACGAAGAAGGCGATCTCGTTGTCATAGCTCAGATAATTGAGCTGGCGCTTCGCTATGCGACCGATGAGTCGAATAGCAAGGATGAACGCGCGCTTGCGGAGTCCATTGGCGAGCGATTCGTTCAGGCGGCGCAAAGCGGAAACGCGGACGGACTCGAGCAACAGATTGCCGAGTGGACACAACAGATCGCGACGAGGAGTTCGAACAAGCCATCAGACAACGCGCCGCCAGCCGGGAGCGAAACAAACGCCAACGAGCAGCCGACGACTGCCCTCGAACACGATGTTCTTGTCGATGACGTCGATATCGTGACCTCCTTTATTCAAGAGGCGGAGGATCATCTTGACGACATCGAGAGTCGCGTCCTCAGACTCGAAGAGGCCCACGACGACGACCTCGTCAACACAGTCTTTCGGTCGCTGCACACGATTAAGGGCGTCGCTGGATTTGTCGGTTTCACCTTTGTGCAGGAACTCGCACACGAACTCGAGGCTTTACTCGACGACGTGCGAAACGGAACGCGAAAGATCACCGAGCAGTTGGTTACGGTGCTGCTCGACGGGTCCGACATCATCGCGCATATCGCCGCGGATATATCGCGGCAGGTTCACGATGAGAATGGAAAAAGGATATCTTCACTCACCGAGCGTTCGTTCGGACACACCGGGGTCGTTGCCCGAGTACAGGATATACGCGGGTCAAGCGCACTCGAATGTGGCGAACAGGCCGGATGCGATGAGGCCATCCCTGTAGCAGCCGAACCCTCGTTCGCTCTCGACGACGATGCCCCCTCCGAGGAGGAGACACACCCGATCAATCCTGACACCCCGGTAGTTACACCGGAGATGATCAGCGCGTTCGTCGAGGAGTCGAGCGATCTCCTCGATCGCGTCGAGCAGGCCCTTCTGCAAGCGGAGAACGATCCCGTAACGACGAGCGCCGTAGACCAAGTCTTCCGCGATATGCACACGATCAAGGGCAACGCCGGATTCTTCTGGTTTGCCAAGGTTGAGCAGAAGTGCATGGCCATGGAGACGGCGCTTGACGCATTCCGCAAATCTGGAAGCCCGATCGACAACACCGCGGCCACTGAGTTCCTCGAGATGCTCGACGAGATCAGAACCGATGTAGCGGCAGTCGAGCATGCGGCAGCCTCCTCCGACAAGGCAGCCGTCGCGGCTCAGCAGCAACCGGACGAGATCCCTCCGGGGTACTCAGATACGCTCGGCGAGATTCTGCTCGAAATGGGTGTGCTCGACAAGGACGAGCTTGACGCGGCGCTTGCAAGCCAGCAACGACGGCTCGGCGAGATACTCGTCGCGGAGCAGCACGTCCCGGAGCAGACGGTAAAGCAGGCCCTTGATGTACAGACCGAGCGTCGCGCCCATGTCGCACCGGCGGTTGAAAAGACCGTTCACCGCAAGGACATTCGCGTAGACACTAACAAGCTCGACAAGCTTTTCGAGCTCGTCGGTGAATTGATCACCGCTGAGTCAATGGTAGTAGGCGGCCTTGGAATGAATGGATCCGCCACGCATACCGACGACGAGTCGACGCGTGGCGTTCAGAAGGCCGCAAGCTATCTTCAAAAGATCACGCGCGAGATGCAGGAGATCACGCTGAGCATTCGGATGATCCCGCTCGAGGCGACGTTTGGAAAAATGCGGCGGCTGGTCCGTGATCTCGCACGCAAGTTCGAGAAAAAGGTTGCGATCGAGATCTCGGGAGAAGAGACCGAGATGGACAAGAACGTCATCGAAGAGATCTCCGATCCCCTCGTGCACATTATCCGCAACGCGGTCGACCACGGCGTCGAGGGTCCGGCAGCACGGAAAGCCGCCGGCAAGCCGGAGACTGGGACGATATGGCTCTCGGCACGACACGAGGGCAATGAGATTTGGATTACCATCCGAGACGATGGAGCGGGCCTCAATCGCGAGCGAATCCTCAGGAAGGCCATCGAGCGCGGACTGCTCAACGAGGGAGACCCCGAGCCGAGCGACGAAGAGGTCTGGCGCTACGTCTTTGAGCCTGCGTTCTCCACCGCCGCAGTCGTTTCTGAGATCTCAGGACGTGGCGTAGGCATGGACGTTGTCAAACAGAACATCGAAAAGCTGCGAGGAAAAATCGACGTAAAGAGCGATCCCGGAAACGGTACCACCTTTGTGCTTCGCATCCCGCTCACGCTTGCGATTCTAGATGGTGTGACGTTCCGTATCGGTGCTACCCAATACTCGGTTCCGACAAGTGAGCTCGTCACATTCCAGCGCTACACAACAGATCTCATTACCCGCACGAGTGCCTCCCATTTTGGTTTTCGCCATCGTGACGAAGTTGTTCCGATTGTCCAGTACGAGCGGCGTGGCCCGATCCCCGACCACGGGGTGATAATCGTCGTACATAGCAACGGCCGTCGCGCGGCAATCGCGGTGGACGAGATTGTCGGATACCGACAGTTCGTCGTGCGTTCGATGCCCGACTATATCCAGAACATGCGAGCGGTGTCCGGGTGCAGTATCCAAGGAGACGGAAGCATCTCCTTTATCGTTGATGTTGGCGAACTGATGGCGGAGGAACTGGCAGATGTCGGATCTCGTTGAAATCTCGGACAGCGAGTTTGAGAAAATTCAAACGACCGTTTACTCGCGCTTCGGAATCGATCTCTCGAAGAAGCGGACGCTCATTCGAGGACGGCTCAACGGCACGCTTCGAAAGCTCGGGTACAAATCATTCGCGCAGTACATGGATGCGGTCGACGGCGACGGAAGTGGAAGAAAGCTCCTGGAAATGGTCGACATTCTCTCGACCAATCACACGTTTTTCTTTCGGGAAGCAGATCATATTCACTACCTGACCGAGACCAGCCTGCCCGATATCTGGGGGAATACCGATCCCGGCAATCTCGAGAACACACGCCTCTGGTGCGCCGGCTGCGCGACGGGCGAAGAACCCTACTCGATCGTCATTGCCTTGGGCGACGCGTTTGGCAAACAGAACCTGCCCACGCATCCGATTGTGCTTGCCACCGACATCTCGACGACGGCTCTCGAGACGGCTCATCGCGGCATCTATCCAAACGCCCGGGTCAAAGAGGCCGGCGACATAGTCAAACGTGGCTACGCGCGCAGGCTCGATGCCGAACGTGTTGAGATGCACGAGGAGATCAAGAGTCGAGTCCTCTTCAAGCGTTTGAACCTCATGAACGAGAGCTTCCCGTTTAAGCACACCTTTGACGTTATCTTCTGCAGGAACGTCATGATCTACTTTGACCTCCCCACGCGGGCTCGACTGGTCCAGGCGTTTTGGCGCTACCTGCGCCCGGGCGGGTATCTCTTTCTCGGTCACTCAGAGTCGATGGGAAGAAGCGTCGACGGTTTCCAATACCTAAAACCAGCCGTATACAGGAGAACCGGATGAGCAACCCTGTTCGGGTCCTTGTCGTAGACGACTCTGCGCTGGCGCGACAAATCATCTCTACCGGGCTCAACCAGGATCCGCGCATCGAGGTCGTCGGTGTTGCGCAAGACGTTTACGTCGCTCGAGACAAAATCGTCGCGCTCAAGCCCGACGTGCTCACGCTCGACGTTGAAATGCCGCGGATGGACGGCGTGCAGTTTCTCAAACGTCTCATGCCGCAGTATCCGCTCCCGGTTGTAGTTGTTTCCGCGCTTACCAAAGAGGGCGCGGAGGTCACCATCGATGCACTCACGAGCGGCGCGGTCGACTTTGTGCCAAAGCCCTCGTCGAGCTTTGGTAATCGACTCGACTCGATGATGCATGAGCTCGCCGAGAAGGTGATGGTTGCATCGAAAACTGATGTGACAAGCTGGAAGAAGGTCGCGTTCTCACTTGACCACGTCCAAAAGCAGCAAAAGGCATTGCAGCAGAGCTCGGACAAGGTAATCGCAATCGGCGCCTCCACTGGTGGAACGGTTGCCCTGACGAGCGTTATCCAGAAGTTCGCCCCAACCATTCCTGGAGTCGTCATTGTCCAGCATATGCCACCGGTGTTTACAAAGATGTTTGCCGACAAGCTGAACGACGTTTCCCAGGTCGAGGTCAAAGAGGCGGAGGACGGAGACCGTATCCTGATCGGACGAGTGCTTATCGCGCCGGGCGGAATGCATCTCACCGTCGCGAGAAGCGGCGGCCGCTATCTCGTGCACTGCAAACCGGGCCCCCCTGTCTCAGGTCACTGCCCCTCGGTCGACGTGCTGATGCGCTCGGTTGCACAGAGCGTTGGCTCGAACGCCGTGGGCGCGATCCTCACCGGGATGGGCTCCGACGGCGCGGAAGGCATGAAGCAGATGCGTGACGCCGGTGCCCGAACGATTGCGCAAGACGAGGCGAGCTGTGTTGTCTTTGGGATGCCAAAACAGGCGCACCAAAACGGCGGAGCCGAACGACTCGTACCTCTGGATCGAGTGGCTAAGACACTCACAGAGCTTAGTCAGGAGTTAGGAAGGTGAGAATTGATGTTGGCATTGGCGAATTCAAGTACTCGAAGAATTCGGAAGATGTACTCAAGACGTATGGACTCGGCTCGTGCGTAGCACTGGTAGTCTGGAGCCACAAACTCGGCCAAGCGGGCCTGATCCACATCGCCCTACCCGAGGCAGAGGTGAATCCAATCAAAGCCAAGGCGTTGCCCGGGTACTTTGCCGACACCGGCATCCCGATGGTGATTGAGTGGGTGGATAAGGTGAGTGGAGGGAACCGCAAAGCGTTCAACTATCGGCTTTACGGAGGGGCAAGCATCCTCGATGAGAGCCGGAGGTTCGACATTGGAAGGCGAAACGGTCTCGCAATCAAGCGACTTCTGTGGAAATACGGATGCGGGATTATCAAGGAAGATCTTGGAGGGTCGGCCTCCCGGACCGTGACCGTCACGGTAGAGGACGGAGCGGTTGATGTGAAGGTTGGTCAACGCCAAGGAGGAAACGGAAAATGAGCGATTCGACGAGCGTACGGAGAGTCCTGCTGGTGGACGACTCCGCGACCTCAAGGATGATAACCAAACGATGTTTTGAGATGGCGTTCGAGATCCCGATGGAGTTTCTCGAAGCTCCTGACGGAGCCGCGGCACTCTCACTTCTCGAAGAGCAGGAGTTTGACCTGATCGTGACCGATCTCAACATGCCAAAGATGGATGGCACCACCTTTGTCTGGAAGGTAAAGATGGCAAGGGGGGAGAACTCGACCCCGATCATCGTCCTTTCGTCCCTAAAAAACGAGCGAACCGAGAGCGCGCTCGGAGCGCTCGGCATTAGAGAGTTTATCCAAAAGCCGGTGTCACCGGCTAAAATCGCAGAGTACGTGGAGTGGTAAGATGAGTGATACGTTAACGAGTCTCGCGTCCGCAATCGAAGACGCAATTGCACAAACATTCTCCGAAATGGCATTCGTCGATGCTATCCCGGCGGAGGCCCCTGGATCGGTAGAAGAGTCGCAGGTTTTCACGATTCAAATTGACGGCGAGGCATCATATCGAGTTGTCCTTCGATTGAGCCTCGCAAGCAAGAAGTCGATCGTGGAGAACATCCACGGCAAACCGTGGGGTGAACTGCACAGCGTCGAAATCGATGACTGCCTGCTCGAGTTCCTCAATGTGCTTGGCGGAGCGTTTGGAAAGGCGCTGTGGGGCGATGATTCCCGCTACAAGCTGAGCTTTCCTGCAGTGGAGATCGGTATTCCCGAGGATGCGCGGAGTGAGAGCGCCGAAGAGTACTGGTTTGACGCCGAGGGTGCGATCTTTTCGGTGGTGATCGCTCCGGTTTAACCTCGCATTGTCACATTTTCCTTAGCTTTGTCACAATTTCGTCACACTTGTGGGCGATACTTTCTCGTAAAAAGTGTCGACATTGTTAAGGTAAGGAGCTTACATGCGGATAGCGGTTCTTTCGGACCTACACGCAAACCTACCGGTTGCCGAGGCCGCCATTAGGCAGGCTAAGGACGACGGTTGCGACAGAATAGTGCACTTAGGCGATGCCATAAACTACGGCGGTTGGCCCGCCGAGACCCTTGATCTCCTTCGAAACGAGTCCGTGGAGTGTGTTCGCGGCAATCACGACGAGTACCCGATCTACGGCATCCCCGAGCAAACGAGGCGGGCGTTGTCTCCACAGCGACTGAGGCAATACGAGCGTACCGCTGCCGCGCTTCAGGAGCGTCACATCGACCAACTCCTTTCGACTCCACTCTCTATTGAGTCGCTCATCGATGAATGGCTCGTACGGTTTGTTCACTACTTCGTCGAAGACGGCCGAGTCTCCGAGGTGCCGGTTCCCTCGACAGAAGACGAACTCGTGAAACGATTTGCCGTTCGCCCGGGCGAGATTCTGTGTTTCGGGCATTCTCATCGGAAACTCTGGAGCTTTCGAGGCGATCGAGCAATTCTGAACCCCGGCGCCACCGGATTCGACGACCAGGCGGTTTTCGCCGTTCTGAACGTCCGTGATATCGGCGTATGGGTCGAGTGGCACCAGGTAGATGTCCCTCAGATCGTTGCAACCGAGATCGAGTCCGAAGTACCGGTCGTCAAAGCTCCGATTGAACCGGTAGTACCCGTTCGCTGACCCAGACCCACGAGCTAACTCGTCCAACGAGCTATTGACATGCCTGTTCGATCTGCGGTACTTCCGGTGCAGAGGAAGCAATGCATCATTCAACATGGTATCGTCTCACGCGCGGCTTGACACTCGCCATCTTGACCGCACTTTGTACACTCACCCTCGGCGCAACCGGGGCGGCTGAATCACCGTCCTCCGACGAGCTTGACTCGGCCCTCGCGCCGCTCACAGTCGGCATTATGCCGGCGGTTGACTCAATCCCAATCATCGTTGCCCAGGAAGCAGGCTTCTTCGCAGATGAAGGCCTCACCGTCACGATCGAGCTCTTTCGCGATCAGCTCTACCGCGAGGCCTCGCTCCAGTCCAACCGCATTGACGCGACCGTCTCGGATCTCGTGAACGCAATTCGCTCGTGGCAGAACGGTGCCGACTACCGCGTGCTCACCCTCACGCAGGGCCGATTCAGCCTCCTGACCTCCGCCGAGTCTCCTGTTGATTCGCTTGCCGCATGGCCCACCGAGGGGAACCTCGAGACCGGCGCAATCGAAGACAGCGTGATTTTTTATACCGCAGTGCGAATGCTCCAACGGGCCGGAGTCGATCCCTCGCGCATGGAGATCGTGCCGACGCTCCAGATTCCGGTACGTCTCGAGCTTCTGAGCGCGGGGGAGCTCGAGGCGGCGATCCTGCCCGAGCCTATTGCACGCATCGCCGTGGGAGCCGGTGCGAATGAGCTGATCGATAGCTCGGTGTTGGACTGGACCGCCGGGATTGTCATTGCCACGGGAACGGCGCTCGAGCAAAAACGGGAGGAGCTCGAGGCGTTCCTGCGGGCGTACAATCGAGGCGTTGTGGCGTTCGATGCGAGTCCCGAAACGTACATCGAAGCAGTCGTTGCCACGGCGGGTTTTCCGCCCCCAACCGCGAACACCATGCAGACCCCTGAGTTTCGACCGGCTGCCGTCCCGACCGAGGCACAGGTCGAGGATGTTGCCGCGTGGATGCTCGAGCGAGGTCTCATCGACCGTATGCCCGCGCAACCCGAGATTGTGGAGCGACTCTACTGAGTCAGGCCGATGATTGACGTCGCAAAGATTCGCGTGGCCTACGGCGCTCACACCGTCCTTTCCGACGTGAGCTTTATCGTGCCTCGCGGGACCTCACTTGCAATCGTTGGACCGAGCGGTTGTGGGAAATCCACCCTGCTCTACGCGCTCGCCGGGCTCGTCCCCGCTGAATACGAGTCGCTCCGCGTGGGGCTCGATATCGATCGATCGGTTGGCCTCGTGTTGCAGAGCTACGGCCTGTTCCCCTGGTACACCGTCCTCGACAATGTGCTGGTGGGCCTTCGCATCCGTTCGAAGCACCGCGGCCCGGGCCGCGATCGCGCGCTCGCCTGGCTCGAGCGGCTCGGTCTCGCGGACAAGGCAAACGAGTTTGTCGGGGCTCTCTCCGGAGGCGAGCAGCAACGGGTTGCACTTGCCCGTACGTTGGTACTCGAGCCCTCGGTGTTGCTGCTCGACGAGCCGTTCTCTGCACTTGACGCGTTGACTCGGGAGGAGCTTCAGGACGAGCTTCTCTCGCTCCTCGAGGCGAATGAGATCACCTCGATCTTTGTGACCCACAGCATCGAAGAGGCAGTCTACCTGGGCGATCGCATCGGCGTACTCGCGGGTTCTCCGGCAACGCTCGGCATACGCCGCAGCCCCTGCCCGCCCCGTGGCGCAGGGACGATGCCCAGCGGAACCGATCGCAGGACGAGCATGACCTACCTCAAGGCGTGCGCCGCGGTTCGCCGGTGGTTCGCGGAGACCGCAAGTGCGTAAGGCAGTTGCCGCACTCCTGCTGACCATCGGACCGTGGTGGGCCCTCTCCCTGATTCTGGGCCCACGGGTCGTACCCGCCCCACCCGCGGTGTTCGCTCGCTTCTGGGAACTCCTGACCGACGGCCTCTGGCTTCACGCGGGCGCGAGCCTCGCGCGGGTCCTTTTCGCGCTGGCGCTTGCCGCCATTGTCGCGGTTCCTCTCGGCATTGCACTCGGCCGGTCGCAACGCCTCGATAGGCTGCTCTCGCCGGCTGCCTACCTCCTCTACCCCGTGCCCAAGATCGCGCTCCTGCCGATTCTCCTTCTCCTCTTTGGAACCGGCGACCTGACCCGCGTCATTGTCGTGTTCCTGGTGCTCTTCTTTCAGGTGCTTCTCGCGGTACGCGACGGTGCGCGTTCGGTAAGCCCGATTCAGCTTCGCTCGATCGACAGCCTCGGTGGCGGCCGCTGGGATCGCTTTCGCTTTGTAATCTGGCCGTCGGTCGTGCCGCGGCTCTTGACGGCGCTGCGCGTCGGTTCCGGCACGGCGCTGGCCGTTCTCTTTTTCGCCGAGACGTTCTTCACCCGCTTTGGCCTCGGCTTCTTTATCGTCGACAGCTGGATGAAGCTCTCTTACCTCGACATGTTCGCCGGAATCCTCGCGATCAGCCTGCTCGGCCTGCTGCTCTTTACGATCATTGATCTAATCGAGCGACGCGTCACACGTTGGGCGAAGCACTCGTGATATGGTAGGCTGATCGAAGCGGAGGTTGTATGCGCGTACTCTTTATTGGCGGAACTGGGAACATCTCACTCGCGTGCACGAGGGAAGCGGTGCAAAAGGGCATCGACGTCTTTCATCTCAATCGCGGAACGCGGAAGGTCGCGGTGCCGAGCGAGGTCGAGACAATCACCGCCGACATCCGAAATGTCGAGGAGACGCAATCGAAGCTAACGGATCTCGAGTTTGATGTTGTCGTAGACTGGATAGCCTTCACTCCCGAACACATTCAAAACGACCTCGAGCTCTTTCGCGAGCGCGCGCGGCAGTTTGTGTTTATCAGCTCCGCAAGTGTCTACCACAAGCCGGTTCGACACCCGATCATTACCGAGAGCACCCCGGCACACAACCCGTTTTGGAGATACTCGCAGCAGAAGATCGCCTGCGAGCAGTTGCTCTCCCAAGAGTACGCCCAGGGCGGCTTTCCGATGACGATCGTTCGCCCGAGCCACACCTACTCCGACGGCTGGTTTCCGACCACCTTTGGCCACGATTTCACTGTGCCGCAGCGGATCTTGGACGGTAAGCCAATCGTCGTTCATGGCGATGGACAATCACTCTGGACCATTACCCACGTCGACGATTTCGCGAAGGCGTTTGTGGGCCTCTTGGGCGAGCCCTCGGCGATCGGCGAGACGTTTCACATAACAAGCGACGAGGCGATTACCTGGGACCAAATCCACATCGCAATCGGTCACGCCATTGGCCGTGAACCGGAACTCGTGCACATCCCAAGCGAGACGATAGGCCAATTTGACCCTGAGTTCGGAGCGGGCCTCCTCGGAGACAAACGCTACAGCGTAGTCTTTGATAATGCCAAGATCAAACG
>JBMCTC010000093.1:0-10162 GCA_048624115.1 Spirochaetota bacterium | reverse complement strand
AAGGCATCGACCTCGGGTATCCGGTTGCGCGGGATACCGTGCATGACCATATAGGCGAGGTTTGGAGAGTCGGGGTTGTTGATCTTGCGTCCCTCGACACGGGTTCCGGTGAAATTCACCCTGACCTCGCAGCCAACAGTGCTCGCGATACCGACGATCTTGCAGGCGGCTATCATCTCCTCGGCCGCGGAAATCGAGTCGTGATCGACGCTTCCGACGGCGCGCAGTCCCGCAGCGCGTGCCATCCAGGCCGCGGCGGTAGGACTGTAGGGGCTAAACGAGTAGAAGGTGTGAACGTGGTTGTTGACCTCATCGGTGAACTCCACCAGGTTCTCGTGCTCGTTCATCATACGAGCGAGGACCCGCAGCCGCTGCTCACGGCCCTCGCTGTTCAGCTGTTCTAACTCATTCATTGGTAACTCAGTTTTTCTCTATGGTGTGCGAAGTCGCTCGACGACCTCCGCCACGGCATCGTCGGCCTTCGCATTGTCAATCTGGCAGGTGCCCGCCCCCGCGTGACCGCCACCGCCGTACTCGAGCATCAGGTCACCGACATTGACTTCAGACGTCCGATTGAAAATCGACTTCCCGACCGAAAGGACGGTGTTTTGCTTTTTGAAGCCCCAGATGACTTGAATCGACACGTTGCAATCTGGGAAGAGCGCGTACTTGATAAAGCGGTTGCCGGCGTAGATGGTCTCTTCTCCGCGCAGGTCGACAACGAGAACGTTGTCGTGCACCGTCGCGCACTTTTTTGTTTGCTCCTTGAAGAGAACCTCGTGCTCCCGATAGAGCTTGACCCTCTCTTTGACGTCTTGCAGCTCGAGAATCTCCTCAATCGTGTACTCTCGACAATAATCGATGAGGTCCATCATGAGCTGATAGTTCGAGATACGGAAGTTCTTGAAGCGCCCAAGCCCGGTGCGGGCGTCCATCATGAAGTTGAGCAGATCCCATCGCTGCGGATGGAGTACCTCTTCCATGCTAAACGAGGCGGAGTCTCCCTTATCGACAGCTCGCATGAGCTCTTCCGAGATGTTCGTGAATCGCTCGGCCCCGCCATAGTAATCGTACACAACATGCGCCGCACTCGGCGCGGAGGTGTCGATGACGTAGTTTTCGTGCTCGATGTTCCGTTTTGACTCGGATTGGTGGTGGTCAAAGGCGAGATGGACGCCCTCGACGTAGGGCAGGTTGGTCGTGATATCGTCGTCACTCATCGCAATCAGGCCATCCTGCATGTCCTTCGGGTGGACAAATTTAATTTCTTCAATTAAATCGAGCTCTTTCAACAGCACGGCGCAGACAAGACCGTCGAAGTCGCTCCTTGTGACGAGGCGGTAACGTTTTTTGTCTCCACCCATTCGCATAGCTCCTTGCGCGCAATGCTATACTAAGCCCATACGCCCGTTCAAGATATCCCCTTCCTTGCCATTTTGCCACCGCTTAAGTAGAGTCGACGAATGATACTTGCTGGGGATATTGGGGGGACCAACACAACGCTCGCCCTCGTGAGTGAGGACGGCGGGATGTTCGCGGTCCGAGCCCGTCGTCGTTTTGCCACCCGAGGGCTCGCAAACATCGAAGAGGCCCTCACCACCTTCCAAGAAGAGCAAAACGAGCTCTGGTCGGGGCTCAGCGAGTGCTGTTTGAGCGCCGCCGGCCCGGTGACCAACAACCGCTGCTCAATGACCAACGTCTCTTCGATCATCGACGGCCACGCCATCGCCAAGAAGCTCGGCGTTCCGACGCGCCTTATAAACGATTTCAGCGCTATTTGCTACGCGCTCCCGCTCATTGAGACCCACGATGGGATTGACGCGATCGAGCTCGAGCACCCCGACGGAAGCAAGCCGAAGCCTTCAGGTACCGTGCATGCAGTTGTAGGCGCCGGAACCGGACTCGGCACCGGGTATCTGATTGAAGACCGTGGGCATTACGCCGCGCACGCGTCGGAAGCCGGCCACACCGACTTCGCCACGCCTGACGAACTCTCCGCGGAGTTCGGCGCCTACATGGCGAATCGCTACCCGATTCGCCCCGGGGTGGAGCCGTACGTAAGCGGCCAGGGCATCCGAAACGCCTTTCACTTCTTCGTCGAGAGCGGTCGGCTCGAGCGAGACAAGACCGTACGCGAAATCCTCAGCCTCGAGCATTCGGAAGTCCCCGAGGCGGTATCCGAAGCTGCCGCGAAGCACGAGGGCATGGCAGAGATCATGCGTTTCTTCGTAAAGCTCTACGCCCGCTTCGCACGCAACACCGCGCTCTACTTCCTGCCGAGCGCCGGTCTCTACATCGCGGGCGGCATCGCGGCGAAGAACCAAGAGTGGTTTCTCGAAGGCCACGCCTTTATGCGCGAGTTCGAGCAGAACTACAACGACCGCATTACGCCGCTCTTGCGCAGCACCCCGGTTTTCCTGATCCAAGACTACGATATCTCGCTCTACGGCGCCGCCCACGCGGCGATCTGCCTTCGGTAGCTTTGCTACAAAGGAGTCTTCGTGTCTGAACCAATCTCTGTAAGCCCCGAACTGCGGGAAAACATGATCGCAAAGAACATCGATGTCGAGCTCTCGAAGTCGATCGTCGACGCCTACAATCGCGGTGAGTTTGATCGCTTCAAGCCAATTGAGGTCGATGAGATCCCGACGGTAGATGGCTCGACCGTCCTCGATTTCACCGGCGAACCTGAGATCTCACTTCCGTCGAACACGGCACGCGAGCGGCTCTCTGAGCTGCTTCCTGCAGTCATTGTAGAGAAGCTCGAGCAGTTCGCGACGGCGAGCGAGGGTGATCACCTCACCTTTGGGAAGGCTGCACTCGAGACGATTGGGCTCTTCTTGATGCCTCGCGTCGCCTACGGAGTCTTGAACGGCGGAAGCGCGACGAGCTACGCGGACAAGACCAAGAACTCCGGTTTCAGCGAGGAGCTCTTTTCGCTCATGGAGACAGAGTTCGAGAAGATGGCCGAGGTGAGTCGAGGGCGAGCGAAGGGGCTCACACCCGCGTTTCTGCAGCCCGACGGCAGCTTTGGTCCGAGCTTTCTCGAGCTCAAGATGCGAAACCTCTTGATTACCGCGATGCGAAGCCGGAAGCTCCTCGAGAAGCACGCCCCAGGCGCCGCCGACTCACTTCCGATGCCGCTCTTGCCGTTTTTCCAAATGACGAGCATTCACACAGACGATGAACTCGCAGCAAGCTACCGCGAGTACCGAAACGAACCGGTTTTGGCGGATCTCATCGCCGAAACCGGCCTTGACCCCTCAGATCCTGAGAGCGCGGTCCAGCCGCTTATTGCCGCCTACACCCACAGCGAAGCCGGTAGGCCAAAACAGATCTTTGACCACGCCTACGGCCGCGAGGGCGAGACGCTCCCGCTTCCCGGCGGACACGGTCAGAACTTCGCGGTGCTCAAAGAGGTGTATCAACGCCTCTACGATGGTGGAAAGCGCTTTGTCTACCTCGGCAATGTCGACAATCTCGGGTATCTTCCCGACCCCGTGGAAGTCGCATACCTCGCCCTCTCTGGAAAACAGGCGGGCTTCGACTTTGCCTTCAAGACCCCTGTCGATGTTAAAGGTGGAATTCTCGTCCGCGACACCGATGGCCACCTAAACTGTGCGGACATCGGACCGGCTGTCAGCAAAGAGGATGTAGCCAAGGCGCAGGATGCGGGCAAGTCGATCCTCTTCAACGCCGCAACCGGCCTCTTTGACCTCGCCTACCTCACCACGAACATCGACCGCATTATCAAGGAGCTTCCCACCCGCTTCACCGACCAGGACAAGGACGCGGGCAAGTACTCGCAGGCAGAACAGGTAACCTGGGAGGTCATCGGCATGCTCGACGATTTTCTCATCTTTAGTGTGACCAAGTGGGAACGGCTGCTCGCGGCGAAGCTCTTGAGTGAGACGCTTATGACGAGTGGAATCAAGATCGACGACCCGTCCTACCCCACTGCCGCCGATCCTGCCGTAGACCTCAAAGGGAGTGCGGAAAAACTCCACGAGGGCCTGGTGAACAAGCTTCGTGGTGAGTACGCCATGAGAAAGGAGCAAGGTCGATGGGTTCCCATTCCGGCAGCCGAAATCGAGCGCGAAATTGACGGCTCGATTGGGGGCGACTCATGAGCAGCCCACGCGAAGAGCGCGCCGATCCCGACTTCTCCCAAGCCAACCTCCTTCCTGCTGTGGCCCAAGACGCCTCGACGGGCGAGGTTCTCATGCTCGCATGGATGGATCGCGAAGCGTGGGAAGAAACGTTGCGTTCCGGCTACGCCCACTACCACTCCCGCAGCCGAAACCGCCTGTGGAAGAAGGGCGAAACCTCAGGGAACGTGCAGCGAGTTGTTGAGATCCGTGTGGACTGTGACGAAGACGCAATTCTCCTGCGCGTCGAGCAGACCGGGCCCGCCTGCCACACCGGCAATCACAGCTGCTTCTACCGCCGCTCGAAGTCCTTGTAGAGCATGCTGTGCTGGATTCCCTTGTTGTTTTGATACTTGCCGCTTGAGTAGGTCTCGTACGGTCCCTCGATCGTGTGATAGAAGATCTGGCAGATCTCTACTCCCGCGTAGATCCGGATTGGCTGCACGCAGAAGATCTCAAGCGTCCAGAACCCACGGAAGCCGACATCGCCGAACCCCGCGGTGATGTGTACAAAGAGCCCGAGCCGGCCAATCGAACTGCGACCTTCGAGCATCGGGACGAATCCGTTGGTCTCGGTGTGCTCGACGGTGCGGCCGAGGTAGAGCGTGTGCGGCTCGAGCAGGAGGCCCTCTTCGGGAATGGCGAGTTCGTCGGAGAAGTTTTCGACCCGCATGTCGAGTATCTTGTTCTGATAGACGCGTAAGTCTTTGTGCAGCGTAAGATTATACGAGTTTGGATTGAGCCGGGTCGGATCAAACGGATCGATGACGATCTTTGAGCCAAGGTTGCGGTGGATTTCTTTGCCTGACAGGATCATGAGGGTAAAAAAAGGACCCCGGGGTTGCCGGGGCCGTGGTTACATAAGATCGCGAGGCTTTCGGCCGGTGTTACCACTCTTTTCGCATACTGCGAAGTGTCGCATCTTTCCGTTTTCAAAGACCGACTTCATGATAATCTTTCCGCCCCAGCGGCTCGTGAGCTGCTGAGAACCCTCACGACGGGCGTTCTTGGAGATCTTTCCAACTGCCATAAACTCCCTCCTCGTGGGATGCTAATGTTGGGGTAAGATAGGCCCTACGGCACCGCCTGTCAAGAGCGTCGCGGGACCCCCAGCAGCTCGAGATGCTTGCCCATATGACGCGCGAGATTCGCGTAGTGCGCTCCCTCGTAGCGGTGGAGCGCCGGGAAGTAACGTTCCCTGACCTCAGGATCGCGCAAGAGGCCGCCGTAGGAGATGTGCAGCAGTTGGCGGCACGCAGCATGGTCGAGGTAGGCCGATAGCTCGGCATCAGCCTGCTTTTCAAGCGGCGCAATCGTCGAAAGGTCGGCGGTGATGTGGTACGACTTGCTCGCCTCGGGGAAGTAGTCAAACGCACGCTGGTGCATCAAACGGTAGAGTTCTGGATCGGTCTGGGCGATCGTACGGAGACTCTCGAGCCAGCTCGTGCCCGAGGTTTTCAGGTGCAGTCGCAACTGCGTCTCCTCGCCTACAATCGGATAGACGCTGAACTTGTCGCTCCCGCTGTGCACGCTCACCTTGTAGCCGCCGGTCGCCCGAGCGATCTCTGCGTGAACCCGGAACTGCTCGGTAAAGGTCGGGATCTCGCCGATGTAGTCGATCGCCTTTTGGAAATCGCCGATAAAGCGAGGCGCGAGGCTGCTTACCGTCACGCCGCGTCGCTCGAGCTCGCGCGAGATGAAGTAGTGGTGGCTCGGAAGCGTCGGTGTGGTCGTCTCATCGACACTGATCTCGAGATCGTACTTGTCGCCTGTTCTCTGCTTGAGATGAGCGTTTACCCGCTCGGTGAGCGCCAACGCATCCCCGTACATGACCGCGCAACGTCGTGCAGTCGCGGCGTCGAGCGTTACGTTCGTCGTCTCGAGCTCAATCGTCTTGTCCGCGTAATCGTTCGCTACTCGAGCGCGGAACTCCGAGGGCAGAGTAGCAAACGCATCGCTCACCTCGGCATCGCTCCAGTCGGCAACCTCTGGTCGCATGACCTCGGTCAGGTCGAGCGTCACCATCGGCATGTGATAGGCCAAGGCTCGGTCGATATCGGGAATTGTCTTCAGGTGATCGCCGTCGGCCCCGTAACCTGAGGTAACACCCTCTTGAAAGATTTGAAACGCCGTGTCGGCAACAACGTCGCCAAAGCTTCGCGCCGTGAAGTCGAGCTCACGGATACTCTGCTGTGCGAGCACCGGCGAGGCGTCAAAGAAGCGCGCAGCGCGGAGCTGCCCGGCGGTGGCCATTCCAATGCGGTCGCCCATGCCAATGGTCGTTTGTTCGTTGCGAAGGCTTTTCGGCTTGGTCCACGGCAGGTGTTCCCAGAGCGGGCCGAGATTCGCGGCGCCCGGCACTACCTCTTGGTAGTGAATGCCGCCTTCACTGCCGTGCGGTCCAAAAAAGCCGAGCTTCACCGGGCTCTTGCTCACGACAAAGAGGCGCTTCTGCAGCGATCCGCCGCCGGAAGGTCCGATTACCGCCGTCGCGGCGCACTCGGCCGCATCGACCTGAGCCATGCACACGAGCGCCGTCGAGCCGCCTGACTCGATGCGAAAGAGGCTCTGCCGGTAGATGCCCGAGGGAGCACTCGCCGCTTGGCCTGAGACCGAGGCGAGCACCGCCTTCTCACGAATCGCGGAGAGCTCAGCCTCGCTCTTGTCGAGCACTCCCTCGTTGGCTATCTGTTGCAATACCTTCATTTTTATACCTCGTTTCCTACAGCTCGATCCCAAAGTAGTTCTTGGCATTGGTGAAGCAGATGTCCTCGACCATCGACCCCAGGAGATCGTAGTCGGCCGGCGCTTCGCCCCGGTCAACCCAGCCGCCGATCAGGTCGCAGAGGATCCGACGGAAGTACTCGTGGCGCGTGTAGCTCAGGAAGCTTCGCGAGTCGGTGAGCATGCCGACAAAGCGGCTCAAGATGCCCATGTTCGCGAGGCTCGTCATTTGCTTACGCATGCCGTCGGCCTGATCGTGAAACCACCATCCCGAACCAAACTGCATTTTGCCGGCGACCGACCCATCCTGGAAATTGCCGATTGTGGTTGCCAGCACGTCGTTCTTCGATGCGTTCAGCGTATAGAGGATCGTCTTGGGAAGATTGTCACCCCGGTCAAGCTCGCCGAGCAGTTGGTTGAGGGGGCCGGCAATCGGCTCGTCGGAGATGCTGTCGAAGCCGGTGTCAGGCCCAAGCGCCTCGAACATCCGCGGCGAGTTGTTGCGCAGCGCACTGATGTGAAACTGCATGACCCAGCCGCGCTTTTTGTACGCCTTTCCGAGTTCGAGCAGGACGGCGGTTTGAAACTTTGCGACCTGGTCGTCGGTGGGGGTGCCGCCGTCTCGCACCGAGCTATAGATACCCTCGAGCTCGGCGGCGCCGGCTTGGGCAAAGACTGGGGTCACAAGCGCGTGGTCGCTGATCCGGGCGCCGAGCTCGTGGAAGTAGTCAAGGCGGGCGATGAGCGCTTCGAGAAAGCTCTCGTAGCTTGCGAGGCTGCGCCCGGCGAGGGTTTCGAGCTTGCCGAGCCACTCGCGGAACGCATCCGCCTGCTCGATGTGAAACGCCTTGTCCGGCCTGAACGCCGGGAGCACCTTGACCGCAAAGCCGTTGTCAGCCGCAATTGCCTTGTGGTGCTCGAGATTGTCTACCGGATCGTCGGTCGTGCAGATAAATCGCACGTTCATCTGGTCGATGATGCCGCGAGTTGTGAACTCAGGCTTCGACAGAAGCTCTGCGGTCCGGTCCCAGACCTGTGCGGCGCTCGATTCGTCCAGGAGCAGATCGTCGATGCCAAAGGGACGCTTGAGCTCGAGGTGCGTCCAGTGGTAGAGCGGGTTGCCAATGGTTGCCGGGACCGTCTTGGCCCACGCGTCGAACTTCTCCCGATCGCCTCCATCACCCGTCACGTAGCGCTCGGCCACGCCGTTGGTTCTCATCGCGCGCCACTTGTAGTGATCGCCTGCGAGCCAAATCTGGGAGATATTCTCGAACTGACGGTTCGAGGCGATCTCTGCCGGCGGCAAGTGGCAGTGATAGTCGTAAATCGGCATCTTTTTCGCGTAGTCGTGATAGAGCCTGCGCGCCGGCTGCGAGCCGAGCATAAAATCTTCAGTTACAAAGTTACCCATGATGTTTCTCTCCCCTTCCCTCGGCCTATATGTTGTCGATAAGGAATCCGCCGTCTACCGGAATGCAGACGCCGGTCAAAAAGCCGCTTGCCTTCGGACTTGCCAGAAAGATCGTCGTTCCCTCAAGGTCGGGAATCTCACCAAATCGACCAAAGGGCGTGCGGTCGATGATCTGCTGACCGCGCGCGGTGAGCTCGCCGGTGGAGTCATCGGCGATCAAGAGGGCACGGTTCTGGTGTCCCAGGAAGAATCCCGGTGCAATCGCGTTGACCCGAATGTTGTCTTTGGCAAACTCCTTCGCGGTGGCCTGCGTCAGGCTCAAGGTCGCGCTCTTCGCGGCGTCGTACGCCCAAACGCCCGAGAGCGGGAGATAGCTCGTCATGCTTGCCAGGTTGATGATCGAGGCTGCGATCTTTTTCTCTTGCCAAAAGCGGCCGAAGACTTTCGTCGGAATAACAAGGCCGGCCAAGAGGTTCATCTCCACAACCTCGGAGAACACCTTTGCATCGATGTCTACAAACGCACACTTGCCCTTATTGCCACCAACGCCGTTCACAAGTAGATTCGGATCGCCGAGCGCGACCGCTGTTGCCTCGAGCGCTCGCTTCACGGCCGCCTCGTCGCCGGTGTCTACCGTCTGGCCATCGAGGACCGCGTCAACTCCCTTCTCCCCGAGCTCACGCTTTAAGTCCTCGACCGCGTCCTTCACGGGGTGGCTCGTTCCACGCCCCCAGATGCTCACCTTTGCGCCCGCCGAGGCGAGGTAGGTCGCCATCGCCTTGGGAAGCACTCCCGCGCCGCCGGTGACGACAGCCGTCACATCGCCCAATCCAAACAAATCCTCTACATAACTCATACGTGCTCCTTCTCTTCCTTTCTTTGCTGATCTATGCCGGGCGTCACCACCTCGAAGGCGGTAATTCGCCGCAAGCTTTCTGCTTTCTCTCCTCGCTCGACGATTACCATCGCCACGTCTTCGGGCCGCGCAAAGATCGAGAACGCCGCCGAGCCGATCTTGCTCGAGTCGACAAGGACGACAACCCGCTGCGCCTGCGCGATCGCCGCCCGCTTGACCTCGCCCTCGATCGCGTTTTGAGTGCTGAACACCCCCTCGTCGGTCACGCCACTCGAACCCAAAAAGGCACGGTCAAAGTGAAAACGACGAATCGACTCTACGGCGGCCGGCCCGATGAAGCTGCGCGCATCCTGGCGAAAGCCTCCTCCGGTGGCATGAAGTGCAATATGGGGTGCGGCCGCGAGCACTTCGAGCGCATCTAGCGAGTTGGTGACCACCCGCAGGTCGCGGTCGACGATGGCCCGCGCGAGCGCGAGGCAGGTCGAGCCCGAGTCGAGGAAAATGGTCTCTCCCTCGCGAATGAGCCCTGCCGCGGCAGCCGCGATCTGCTCTTTCGCGCGAGGCAACGAGGTCAATCGCGCGTCGATCGGGTGAATACGGGTCCGGTCCTGGGAGGCCCTCGCGCCACCGCGAGTGCGAACAAGCTTCCCCCGCTCCTCGAGCAGGGCGAGGTCTTTGCGGATCGTCACCTCGGACACATCGAGGCGCTCGGTGAGCTCACCCACCGAAACGCGCTCGCGTAGCTCGACTATGCGGAGAATGTCGTCGTGTCGGTCTGCGGCGGTCACTTCTGTTTCCTTTCAGAAAGCAGAATATATCGCAACGGCGCGTATGTGAAGGGCTCGTGCTACTCGGAGCTTGAGATTTGGTGTACCGTCACGCCATGAACACAGAGAATCGGACCAGCGGGGGTGGCGAGCTTCCCGAGCATGTGCTCGAGAATCGTGGGTACTGGGATGCGATGGCAGACGAGTGGGTCGAGTCCGGCGAGCGCAACTGGGTGCAGGACAAGCCAACTTGGGG
>JBMCTC010000092.1:0-10242 GCA_048624115.1 Spirochaetota bacterium | reverse complement strand
TCCCCGTTGCTGCCCGCCTCGAACCGTTCGGTATACCTGCGGAGACACCTTCGCGGCGTGTCGAACCTGCTCGCGGCGGTTGGAACGCACCGCGTGGGTCTGGTGCACGTCGGGGCGCTCGGCGTGACCGAGGAGAGTCCGGCGTACTATGCCTGGACCAAGGCGCGCGCCGAGCGGCTCGTGCGAGAGAGTTCGGTCGACGCAGTGGTGGTGAGCCCGAGTATCCTCTTTGGGACCAAGAGCGAGTTGATCGTCGCGCTCGGCGCGATGACCCGTCTTCCCATTGTCCCGATCCCCCGCATCGAGACGCTATTTCAGCCGATGTGGATTGAGGATTTGACCACGCTTCTCGCCGATCTCGTCGAAGACCGGCGTCGCTACTGCGAGGGCAGCACGTGCAGGCAGCTCGAGGCCGGCGGGCCCGCAGTAATGAGCGGGACCGAGTTCGCACGATCTTTCGTGGTTGCCCGAGGCAAACCGTTCGTAGAGGTGCCCTCCGGGGCGGTGGCCGCCGCAATAAGCCTTGGCCGCACCCTTCGACTCCCGGCGTTCCCCTTCGACCTACCCGTGATGCTAGAAATGGAGAACAGCGCTACCGGCCGGTTCCCGTTTGTACAAACCGGCCACACCTACGCTGACTGGCTTTCCCGATAGTTGCCCTGCCGCCGGCCTCGCTGTTCCAAAACGTGCCACCCCCGACTTCTTGCCTTGACAACGATCCCGTGCTCACGGCTACAATTGAGATACGAGAGATTATGACATTATCTACGCAAACAAGATTCTTGAGCCTGCGCGCGCTCCTCACGGTCGCAATCGCAGTCGCGGCGGCATCCATCGTCGGGTGTGCCGGCGCGGAACCAACCGGAGAGACGATTCTTCACGAGGCGTACGAGCGGCTCGATCAACTGCGCGGGCAAAAGGAGCAGCAGCTCTACGACTACTTCGACCACATCGAAGATCTCGTTCAGTCGGTTTCCCAAGATCAGGAGCTTGTGCAGGCGTTTGCAGAGCTACGAAGCCGATTTCTCGGGAAACCCGTGCGGGGAGCCCGGTCGGTAGGCGAACTCGAGAACGCGATCCGCGGGCGCTATCTCGACGCCTATCAGGTGTTCTTTGATCTCCATTTTATCGAGGCCGGAGGTGATGTCTTCTACTCGATTCGAAAGCAAGACGATCTCTTTCACAACGTGTTCGAAGGCGAGCTCAACTCGTGGCAGCTCGCGGGCTTGCTTGATGAAAGCAGTGGAAGCGCCGCGGTAGACTTTCATTACGCGGAGTTCAGTGCCGAGCCCTCGGCGTTTTTTGCAGAGCCGGTCAGGTATCGAGGGGAGCACGCCGGTTGGGTGGTTTTTCAGTTTGCGTCGGCGCGTCTTGCCGAGATCTTCGAGTTCGATTCGAGTCTCGGACAGACCGGTGAAGTGTTCTTGGTGAACGAGCAACACTTCATGCTGACTCAATCTGCGCTCACCGCAAGCTCATCGATTTTAGAGCAGAACCTTTCGGCCGAGAACATCGAGAGTAAGTTTGCAGCCGGCGAGGGGCACAAGGTGATAACTGACTACCGCGGCTACGAGGCGCTCTCTTCGTTTGCCGTTTGCGAAGTCATGGGACTTCGCTGGCTCTTGATCGCAAAAATCGACAAGGCAGAGGTCCTCACTGAGGCGTACCTGAAGCACGAGGATACCTACTATCCACGAATGCGCGAAGAGTTGCGGCAGGCGCCGATCCGGGTGGCAGAGGGTTTGCCCCCGCGTCCGACCAGAACCGTCCATCTCGATCGATTCGAACGCATTACCCAAGGCGGCTCACTCTTCACGCCGGGCGTTTCTACCTGCACGGCGATCGTCATATCGCTCCCGGGCGAGTTCGCCTACTTGGCCCACGTGAGCCCCTACGACCTTGCCTACGGAGGCACAAAGACCGATCTCATCCACACGATTCTCCATCGCATCAGGGAGTTTGAAGTACCGGACAGCAGAGTTCGCGAGCTCGAGGTCGTAGTCGTGACCCCGCAGATCCGGTACAGCGAGTCGATTGTCCACGAGCTCGCAGAAGCGGGCATCTTCCTGTCGCAGATACGATTCCTGAAGAATCCAAAGGCCCGGTGTGCCGACGTGTTCTACGAGTTCGAGACCAACCGCACGAGCATTCTCTGGTGCTACGGGAATGAGTTTCGTCGAACCGAGCTACAACTCGCCGAACATGCGGCCGACCTCGCTTCTGTGTTCGGCTCGCTCCTGTAGGATGAGCGTGCTTTTTGACACGAGGGAGGAGTGCTTTAGTAGTTTGCAGTATGGCGAAAAAACTTACGGCCGAAGAACTCAAGGAAAAAATCGACTCACACGACTCCTTTCACCTCGTAGAGACGCTACTCGAAGAGGAGTACGAGAAGTGGCACCTTCCCGGTGCGATCAATATTCACTTCAACAAGATCGGCGGGGAAGCCCGCAAAAAGTTCGATGAAAACGATGAGATCGTTGTCTATTGCCACGATGAAGATTGCAACGCGAGCCCAATCGCCGCGAAGAAGCTCGAGAACATGGGCTTCAAGCATGTCTTCGAGTTTCCCGGCGGAAAAAAGGCGTGGAAAGCCGCGGGCTATCCAACCGAATCGTGACGGGCGTCACGCGTGGATAGTAATCCTCGTTGAACCGAGCAGCAGGGCGTCTCCGGGCGCAATCTGATAGTCGCGATTGCCGACGAGGACAGCCTTGTTCAACAGCGTACCGTTAGTGCTTCCCGTATCCTTGATGTACGCCTTTCCATTGCGAAGTGAGATGATCGCGTGAAACTTCGACACTCGCTCATCTGCCACGATAACACTATTTGAGCGGTCACGGCCTATTCCGATCGACTTTCGCGTGAGGCGCTTGCTCTTCCCGTGCGCTTCGAGCCGCGGATCGGCTCCGACAAAGACTTTTGCACTCTTACGCACGACGAGTTCATCGCCCTGCTCGATAATCGCGGTGTCCTGAGACAGGAGGTCCCGTTTCTTGGCCGCCATGCTACTCCTCGCGCAACCGTTCGACTGGAACCCGCGAAACACGCTCTTTGACCCGCGAAGAGAACGAGAACTTGGGAACGGGCATCTCGGGCTTCGCTGAGATGAGCATTTCCTCGCCCGTGGCGGGGTTCCTGCCCATCCGAGCCTTTTGGGCGGCGCGAATCGAGAGGGACGCCTTGCCGAGCGACCCGAGAGAGACCCGCTCGCCGAGAAGCATTCCCGCTTCGATCATCGTCAAAAAGTCATCGATTACCGACCTCGCGAGGGTCTGCGTCGTCTCGTTACGACTCGCGATGTACTTGACCATCGACTTGAGCGTAAAGTGATCGAGCTTGAGGTCGTCCTCTAACGTAGTTTGATTCGCTTTGACAAAGCCGTTCGTCAAGAAGATGGCAGCCTGTCGTAGTCGCTCCCGCTGATCTGCCGGCGAGAGAGACACATCAAAGCTTGCAATCTGCAGGAGATCCGAGCTTCGCTCGATGGGCCCCCCCTCGAGCTCGATCGGCTTATCTACGGCGATCGGCGAGGTGACTCGCACCCCCACAGCAGTGACGAGATCGGGAACATCCTGGCGAAGGCTGATGCTTGCGTACTCAAAAAAGCGACCTGCAGACTCCTCGGAGCTTGTTTTGTCATCTGCACCGAGCGGTCCAAGGACCAGCAGTGAACCGGAGTACGTAAGCAGGAGCATTCCCCGCTGATCGCCGGGGTCCAACTGCTGTTCGGTGACCATATCGAGCGAGTCAATTTGCTCTTGAAAGAGTCGGCGCTTGGTCTTCCAGTTTTCGGTGATGCGAGCAAGAGACTCGGGCCCTTGAGGAAGGCCTGAGCTCTCGGTAACGGATTCGAGGTGTCGCTGGATGCGTTCGGTGATTGGGTACTCTTTGGACATACTCCTACGGTATCACGTATCGCGTCGCGTGGCTTGGCGGCGTTACGCAAATCTCACCAATCGAAGGCCCTACCCCTTGTTCGCGTTGGCATCGGGGATGCCGACTGCACCATTCTCCTCGCCACGAACCGTATTGGCACCGCCGGCATCAAGTGGTGGCTGCGTCGATCCGGCCGTACAGGGGTGCCACAGCGCGGAGGCAAGGACGGTCGCTCCAAGCGTCTCGGGTGCGAGCGTGAAGTCTCGCGCACTCACGTCGTTGAATCCGGGATCCACGAAGGTAGACGTGCGGTCCTGCCCCTGAGAGACCCAGCGCTTCCACGTGATCACCGGCTTCATTTCCCAACCAACCGCCGCATGCTCCGGAGGCGTTCCCCGGTTTTGGCGGGCATCTGAGAGAACGCCACAGATGATGTTCGCGTCGCAGTGGCTCATTCGGGCAAGTTCAGCATCAGTGAACTCGTCGGGATGGACTGCATATCGATACGGCACCGAGGCGCTGATCATTATGTTCGAAACAATGGTGCCGGCTCGGCCTATGTCGCCAAACTCGTCCCAGAATCGCGTCGGATTTCGCATGACCGCGACGGGCGCGTCTTGAACAAAGGCAATTACGTTGCGCCTATAGACATTCTCGCAGTTGTGGTGGTTCACGGTAATGCCGGCGCCCTTGATGTCGTAGATCAGATTGTCCTCAACCAAGACGTTTGCAGTTGCGGCATCGGTGTAGATACCGCTACCCCCGTAGGCGTCATACTCGATGTCGTGAATCTTGTTGCCACGCAGCACCGTGCCGGGCTGTATGCCGAGGATGTAGATGCCACCGAGATCCGAGAGGAGGTCCGGCCCCTTGATCCCGTGGATGTGATTGTAGGCAATGAGGTTTTCGCGGGCAATCTGGTGTTCTCTGGCCCAACTCCACCCGCACGAGATGCCGGTGTAGCGAAGATCGCGAATATGATTTGCAACGACGCGATTTCGGGCACCGAACGCGATGAGGATGCCGCAGCTCGCGAGAAAGACTCGCCCTACTCCCTCGATATCGTTGCGACTGATCACATTCTCGCGGAGGTGCCGTTCGGGGGTCTCTTGCCGATTTCCGCCGTCTGCGTTGACTGCGCCACCGCCGATGTCACGAAAGCTGCACTGATCGATAACGTTTCGTACGCAGCCGTCGCCGAGCTCTACTGCATAGAACCCGAGATGTTCAAACCGACACCCCTCGAACGTGCAGCCCGCGGCTGCGAAAAGGTGGAGCGCGCCCGGCGTATTGTGAGCAGCCTGGGGAACCGCCGCATAGAGTTCGTCGGGAGAGAAGCCGTTGTTGGCGATGAAATGGTCAAACGAGTCTCGAGGGCGCCATTCGTTTTTTGGCAAGTATGGGTCGAATCGGTAGCCCCAGTCACCGACCGGTGCGATCCAATCGGTGTGCCGAAACGTAATGCCACGAACGCTGATGTTCTCGGCAGGCGCGCCGATTTCACCCTCGAGTCGCAGGAGCTGCAGAGCGATTGGCACCGTCGCGACGAGGTTGTCGGCCGTCTCCCCCGATTCGGGGATCACGTAGAGCAAACCCTCTCCTTCGTCGAGATACCACTGCCCCGGCTCTGTTACCGCCTCGCGCGCATTCTCAATAAATGCGCGCTCCTTCTTCCACCCGCTTGTCTCACCGGTCATTCGCTGAATGCTTCGATACCTACACTCGAACCTTCCCGTTGAGGCGTCAAAAGCGTCGATCGGCATTCGCTCATCGACCCACTTGTGAAGCACACGAAGCTCGGCTCCGCGAAGCGACCACTCTTCCGGTACGGTTCCCGGATCGGCGAGCTCGGGCGTCTTGGTCCCGCGAAAAGCGTGCGAAAGGGGCTCCTCGCTGCTCGGCCTCAGGGCGAAGTACCCGGCAAGCGGAAAGCGGGAGCGGGAGCGGCGCTTCCCACCAACGAAGAGCGAGTGAAAAGGCCTGCCAAGCGAGGAGAGCAGCTCTGAAACGTCTGCAACGAGTGCCGCCTTTCCATTGATGGAGCCGTTGCTCCACTGACTGATTGTAACCCCACCGTCGAGCACCGGAGTCGCACCCCTTGCAGCCACAATCGAGAGGCCGCTATCGGCAGGACCGAGCGAAACCGGGCGGGCGAGGTGATACACCCCATCCCCAAGTTCAATGACATCAAACGCCTTTTCGCGCGCTCGCGCGACCGCCTCAGCGAGCGATGCAAGCGGTGCATCGGTGCTACCTGGGTTCTCGTCATTGCCTGCCGTTGATACATAGATTGTGCTCATTCGGGTTGCTCCCTCCGGGGGTTTAGCTTAGCGGCCATCTTAAGCGCGGTTGCCACCACGAGCAACCGTTCAGAATTTAACGAATGCCATCATTAATTGAGGCTGGATGTGTTTCTCGGTCGACATATTTTACCTTCTCGGCGGCAACTGATCGGCAGTATTATGCGACCGTGATGTCGCACTACCGAACCCTCACCCGCAGACTCCTCGTTACGCTCTGTTTTGGATTTCTTGCTGCCGTCTTCGCGCAGGAGCTACCGGAGACCGTTGACAACGTTGAAGAGATCGGGCGCTCGGTCGAAGGCAGAGCGATCGTGGTGCGCCGCCTCGGTGCGGGAAGCAAGCACGTCATTATCGTGGGGGGAATCCACGGCGGCTACGAAGCAAACTCGATTCTCCTGACGCGCGAGCTCTTCGAGTACTACGCAGCAAACCCGGAGGAGATTCCGGTCGATCTCACGCTCCACTTTATCGAGAACATGAACCCCGACGGACTCTATCGGGTAACCGGCGGGGTCCCCGTTGAGCAGTTCGACTTTCGATCCGCTGATATTGTCCCGGGCCGATTCAACGCAAACGGCGTCGATCTCAATCGAAACTGGGACGGCGACTGGCAGCCGACGAGCTTCTGGGGCACCCGGGTCGTAAGCGCGGGCAGCGCGCCGTTTAGCGAACCGGAAACACAAGCCGTCCGCGGCTACTTCGAGCGAGTAGCCCCGGTCGTGAGCGTCTTCTACCAGAGCGCCGCCGACGGGCTCTGGTATAGCGGTGCCGATGAAGCGTGGGCGCCCTCTCGAACACTTGCGGAGATCTACTCTGCGGCGAGCGGCTACCGCCTGCCCGAGCCCGACGCAGGCCCGGTTGCCTACGAGATCACTGGATCCGCCGACGATTACTTTATCGAGATTCGTCACCGAAACCTCACCGTAGAACTACGAACCCGGTTCTCCACGGAGTTCGAGCGCAACCTCCGCGGGCTTCGCGCAATCCTGGCAGCTCTGTAGCGATTGGTCCACAAAAACGCATTACAAATACTCGTAGTTGACATTACTGTGTGCTACACACTATAGTATCACACACGATGCAAGAAGAAGATCAACATAATCTCACCGACAACCTAACCCAGGAGCTCAAGCGAGGCACGCTTGTTCTCACCGTGCTGCTGACCAGCGACCGCCCGCAGTATGGCTACTCGCTGGTAGAGGAGCTTGCCAACCGGGGCGTCGCGGTGGAACAAAATACGCTCTATCCGTTGCTGCGTCGCCTGGAGTCGCAGGGGTTACTCGAGAGCACGTGGGACACCTCGAGCTCCCGACCGCGGAAGTACTACGTCATTAGTGAAGCCGGGCGGACGACGCGCCGGTCGCTGCTCGGGGAGTGGCGAGCGCTCAACAAGGCGCTCGAATCAATAGCGAAGGAGCAAGATCAATGAAGATTATCGAACAGTATCTGCATGAGATTGGGCGGAGGCTCCCGGCAAAGGGCCGCACGGAGACGGTGAAGGAGCTGCGATCATTACTCCTCGACGAGATCGAGGAGCGCTACGGGCCCGAGGCGACTGAGGAGAATGCGAAGGAGGTCATTGCGGAGTTTGGCCCGCCGTCGGAGGTGGCAAAACGATACTCCGGTTCGGTAGCTGTGATTGCACCGGCACTGGCCGACCTCTACTATCTCATTCTCGGCATTGTGCTCGGCGCAATGGTAATCGCATCTACCACCGTGTTTATCGTAGAGCTTGCAACCGGGGCAATTGGCGCAAGCGAACTGGGCGGTGCCGTGGCCGGCACGCTCGGTTCGATCGTTTCAGGCTTCCTTTCCGGAGCCGGCGTCTTAACGCTCATTTTTATCGGAATCACAAGGCTCGGATGGAACGAAGGGCTCGACACGAGCAAGGACTGGACACCGGAGGAGCTCAGAGGGGTAATTGTGGAACCTGAAAGCGAATCGAAGGTATCACATATCGCGGCAATTGCTGGGGGTGTGGTCGCTATCGTACTGTTGAATCTCTTTCCCGGCATCGTTTCACTTGCCGAGCAGGCGATCGAACTCACCGGAGCAGAACTGGGACACTACCTCAACATCAGCCTCTTCTCGAGTTACGTGATTGTCTACAGCATCATTGCAGGGCTCGAGATCGTGCATCGGGTTGGTGCTCTCCGCCTCGGAGAGAACAAACCTGCCCTGCGACTTGCGCGCATCGGCATTACCCTCGCAACGATTGCCCTATCGGGCGTCATGCTCGGCGACATGCGACTCTATCTTGGTTATGAAAACATTATCGGCTTCCGGCTGATCGTCATGATTGCCCTCGTTGGGAACATCATCGAGCTCATCACGGAACTGGTGGCCTACGGCAAGCTCATGGCTGCCCGCTCTACCGCAGCGGCGTGAGACGCAAGAGAGGTGGAGGCGCGTGATCTCGAGCATTGGCGCTCGCTCGACGTTCAACCGCGTCGCGGGGTCCACGGTCAGACCTCGCTTAGGAAAGGCGCGGCGGGCGGTGAAAAGCAGGACACCGGCTGCGACTCGTAGATCCCGAGGAGACCGACTTTTATCTCTGTGGGAATCCCGATATGGTAAGGGAGGTTTGTACGATGCTCCTCGAGCGAGGCGCGCAGTACATCTACCAGGAGGCGTATTAGTGGCCGAGGGGCCCTTTCAGCAAAGCGAACTCTACAAGCTGCATGCGGTCGTCATCGCCCTTGACCGCATTGCACAACAACTTCTCGAGCCGCTTGGCATCACCTACACTGAGTTTCTCGTGATGCTCAGCGCCTCCGAGTCAAACGATCGAACGCAGTCTGAGATCGGCCAACAAATGGCACTTGGCAAAGCTTCGATTAGCCTCAAGGTAAAGGCTCTTTTGGAGAAGGGCCTCGTGATCCAGAAGCAGAACCCGCGTAACAGACGCGAGAACTTCCTGCTGCTCACCGATTCCGGAAAAGACAAGCTCGCGGCCGCAGTTAAAACGCTCTCTGAAACTGCAGAGCCGGCATTTCAAGCGTTGGGCCGGGAGCGCCAACCGTTTCACGCGGGGCTCGAAACGCTCATGACCATTCGCTACGAGGTGGATGTGTAGTCAACCGCCGGTCTCTCCGTTATGATTCATCCGTGCAGAGCCCACGAGAAACCCTCCAGAATGTTTTCGGATTCTCCGAGTTTCGCCCGCATCAGGGAGAGATAGTCGAGGCGATCCTTGCCGGGCGCGACGTGTTCGCAGCGCTTCCCACCGGCGGCGGGAAGTCACTGTGTTACCAGCTGCCGGCGCTGCATCTGCGCGGCATAACGATCGTTGTAAGTCCACTGATCGCACTGATGCACGACCAGGTCACCGGGGCGACGCAGTACGGTGTCCGGGCCGCCTACTTGAACAGCAGCCAATCACTGTCCGAGCAAGATGAGGTGTTTCATCGGGCGCGGGCAGGAGAGGTGCAGTTACTCTATGTCTCTCCGGAGCGATTCGCGCGGATCGAGTTTCGGAACCGACTGCAACCGCTCGGCGTGAGTCTCTTTGCTGTTGATGAGGCGCACTGCATCTCGGAGTGGGGACACGAGTTTCGGCCGGACTACCGGGCACTTACGATCATGAAGGATGAGTTTCCCGACACAACCGTTGCAGCGTTTACCGCAACCGCTACGGCTGCCGTACAGCAAGACGTTTGTCGACGAACATCGCGATGAGCCGGGAATTATCTATCGCGCGACGCGCGACTCCGTTGAGCAGACCGCGGTAATGCTCACGCGCCAAGGGCATGGGGCCCTCCCCTACCACGCGGGACTCGACGACGCGGTTCGCGCCCGCAATCAAGAGGCGTTTGTAAACGACGAGGTGCAGATTATCGTCGCCACAATTGCTTTCGGTATGGGCATTGATAAGTCGAATGTACGCTGGGTGTTACACGGCGATTTGCCACGGAGTCTCGAGGCATACTACCAAGAGAGCGGTCGCGCCGGCCGCGACGGTGCACCGGCAGTCGCCATGCTGCTCTCGGGCGCGCAGGATATCGCGAAGATACGCTACCACATCGAGCGCATGCAGATTGACCGCGAACGCGAGCGAGCCGAG
>JBMCTC010000091.1:0-10282 GCA_048624115.1 Spirochaetota bacterium | reverse complement strand
GCTCAACCGCGCCGCGATTTGGCCCAGCCGTTCGTCTGACTCCTTTTGGCTTGCGATCGCGGTTCTGGGCTCGCGATTTGGAAGTTCACGATGCCTTGTGTAGCTTAGAAAGACGGAGGATTGATGAGTACGCCACAGCAATTCATTTCACCTGCTGGGTTTATGGCTGAAGGCCGACAGCGGGTTGTCATTGAGAACATCAGGCCGTCAGTTGATTCCGGTCGATATCCTGTAAAGCGCGTAACCGGAGAGGCGGTTCACGTGCAGGCAGATGTATACGCCGACGGACACGATCACATTCGGACGTTAGTCGCGTTCCGTCACGGCAAGGACGATGCGTTCGACGAACGCTACCTCGAGCCCGAAGGGAACGACTTGTTCTCCGGGACGTTCGACGTCACCAAAATCGGAACCTACGAGTTTTTGATCTACGCGTGGATTGACCACTTCTATACCTGGATTGACGGGTTGGCCAAGAAGGTCGATGTCGACTCGGAGACCAACGTCGATTTGCTGATCGGCAGTAGTTTGCTCGCAGGCTGTGCGAAGCGCGCGTCAGGCGAAGAGAAGAAGCGCCTCGCGGCGTTGGCCGCCGAGCTCAAAGCAGAGAAGAGCGATGTGCGGACTCGGGCGAGCGTCGCCCTCGATCCTCTGAACGTCGAGCTTGCCATGCGCTACCCGGACCGGTCGTTTCAAACAATCTCGGCTCCCTACCGGGTCACCGTGGATCCTCCAATCGCAAGCTTCAGCAGCTGGTACGAGTTCTTTCCGCGCAGTACCGGCGCGTCCGCCAAGGAACACGGCACGCTTAAGAGTGCGATCGGTCGCATTGACTACGTGAAGCAACTCGGCTTTGACGTGATTTACCTGCCGCCAATTCATCCGGTGGGGACCGCCTTTCGAAAAGGACCAAACAACGCGCTCGTTGCGCAAGAGGGTGACCCGGGTTCACCATGGGCGATCGGTGCACCTGCCGGGGGCCATACTGCAGTTCACCCCGATCTAGGGACGGTAGACGACCTGCGGGCCTTTGTAAGCGAGGCGGAGGCTGCAGGCATCAAGGTCGCGTTGGATGTCGCCTTTCAGTGCTCGCCCGACCACCCGTGGGTCAAGGAGCACCCTGAGTGGTTCGTCGCGCGTCCGGACGGCACGATTCAGTACGCAGAGAACCCGCCCAAGAAGTACCAGGACATCTACCCGATAAACTTTGAGTCGGACGACTGGGAGAACCTCTGGACTGCCCTGCGGGACGTCTTTCTCTTTTGGGTAAAAGCAGGCGTGACCATTTTTCGCGTGGACAACCCTCACACGAAGAGCTTCCTGTTCTGGGAGTGGTGTATAGCCTCCATCAAGGACCAACACCCCGAGGCGCTCTTCCTGGCAGAGGCGTTTACGAGGCCCAAGCGGATGTACGGCCTTGCCAAAAAGGGCTTTAGCCAAAGCTACACCTACTTCACCTGGCGCACCGGCTCGGCAGAGTTGCGCGAGTACCTCGAAGAGCTCACACACACCAACGTCGTCGAGTTCTTCCGACCCAACTTCTGGCCAAACACGCCGGACATTCTCCACGAGTACTTGCAGGTTGGGGGCCGTCCCGCCTTTATGATCAGGCTCGCACTTGCAGCGACGCTCACTGCGAACTATGGCATCTATGGCCCGGCGTTTGAGCTGCTCGAGCGCACGCCTCGTGATCCCGGCAGTGAAGAGTATCTCAACAGCGAGAAGTATCAGGTTCGCGAATGGAACCTCGAAGACCCCCAAAGCCTCGCGCCCTACATCACCAAAATTAATGCGATCCGCCGTGAGAATCCTGCCCTGCATCAGAATCGGACACTTCGATTTCATGCGACAACCAACGCCAATCTCATTGCCTACAGTAAGGTCAGCGCAGACGGAACGAACATCGTGCTTACCGTTGTGAATCTGAGTTACGAGCACACCGAGGAGGGCCAGGTCGAGTTCTCGCCGGCTGCCGTACTGCTGCCCGACTCGCGCCCGTTCGCCATGCGAGACCTCTTGACGGGAGAAGAGTTCGAGTGGTCGGAGTACTGGAACTTCGTCTCGCTTGATCCATTCGCGAGCCCGGCCCACATCTTCTCCCTTACGCTTTAGGAGTCATCATGTCGGATCCGCTTTGGTACAAAGACGCTGTCATCTACGAGTTGCACGTCCGGTCCTTTTACGACTCAAACGGGGACGGCATGGGAGACTTCAAGGGCCTCTCGCAGCGCCTCGACTATCTTCAGGATCTCGGCGTCACCGCGATCTGGCTCCTGCCGTTTTATCCGAGTCCCTGGCGAGACGATGGGTACGACATCTCCGACTACACCGGCGTCCACAATGCGTACGGATCGGTCGCCGATTTCAAGCGATTCCTTCGCGAGGCGCATGCTCGAGATCTCAAAGTCATTACCGAACTCGTGATCAATCACACCTCGAGTCAGCACCCCTGGTTTGAGCGCGCCCGAAAGGCACCAGCCGGCAGCAAGTACCGCAACTTCTACGTTTGGAGTGACACACCAGATCGTTACCAAGACGCTCGCATTATCTTTCAGGATACCGAGACCTCGAACTGGACCTGGGACTCAGTAGCGAAGGCGTACTACTGGCACCGCTTCTTCTCCCATCAGCCCGATCTGAACTTCGAGAACCCGGAGGTGAAGCACGCGGTATTCAAGGCGCTCGACTTCTGGCTTGATATGGGAGTCGATGGGTTGCGCCTCGATGCGGTCCCCTACATCTACGAGCGCGAGAACACGAACTGTGAGAACCTGCCCGAGACGCACGGGTTTCTGAAGGAGCTCCGTGGCTATGTAGACAGCAACTACGAGAATCGGATGCTGCTTGCAGAGGCAAATCAGTGGCCGGAAGATGCCGTTACGTACTTTGGTAACGACGACGAGTGCAACATGGCATTCCACTTTCCCGTCATGCCACGGCTCTTTATGAGCGTACGCATGGAGGACAGCTTCCCGGTTATCGACATCATGGAGCAAACTCCGGAGCTTCCGCCAAAGTCGCAGTGGTGCATCTTCTTGCGTAACCACGATGAGCTAACGCTCGAGATGGTGACTGATGAGGAGCGTGACTATATGTACCGCTCCTACACGCGCGACCCTCGCCACAAGCTAAACCTCGGGATTCGACGGCGACTCGCTCCCCTGCTTGAGAACGACCGCCGTAAGCTCGAGCTTGTCAACTCGTTACTCTTTAGTTTGCCCGGTACTCCGGTCATTTACTACGGTGATGAAATAGGCATGGGTGATAATGTTTACCTTGGTGATCGAAACGGCGTTCGCACGCCAATGCAGTGGACTCCGGATCGGAACTCCGGCTTTTCCGGGGCAAACCCGCAGAGCCTCTACCTGCCGCTGATCATCGATCCCGAGTACCACTACGAGCAGGTGAATGTAGAGACCCAGCAGGCGAACACTTCGAGTCTTCTCTGGTGGATGAAGCGGATCATTGCAACCCGAAAGCGATTCGACGCGTTCAGCCGAGGTACGATCCGGTTCGTGAACTCCGACAACACCCACGTGCTTGCCTTTATTCGCGAGTTCGAGGACGAGGCGATTCTCGTCGTAGCGAACTTCAGCCGGTATAGTCAGAGCGCCGAGCTCGAACTCCAGGAGTTCTCCGAGTACCGGCCGCAAGAGATTTTCTCTCAGAACGTCTTCCCGCCGATCACCGACCGGCCCTACTCGATAATGATTGGTTCGAGCGACTACTACTGGTTTCAGCTCGAACGCATACAGAGCGCGGCCAGAGACGACGGCGACGGCGTCCCGCGAGTGGAGATCTCCAACCGAGACTGGGCAACACTTAGCCCCGCCCTTCGCGACGCCCTTCAGAAGAAGCTACTGTTGAACTTTATCCAGCAGGCACGCTGGTATCGTCAAAAAGGCGCGTCGGTGCGAAAGGTTCGGATCGACGATTACGGGCAACTCGGCCCCGCCGATGCGAGAAGCTGGCTCCTGCTGGTATCCCTCGAGATGGGTCAGGACGTCACTGAGACCTACCTGCTCGTACTCAGCCGTGCCCTGCGAGGAGAGGCAGAAGGCGTGGTCGAAGATAGCCCGGGTGCGATCATTGCCGGGCTTGGCGAGGATTTGGACGACGGGGTTATCTACGACGGTGTGTACAACAATGAGGTACGAACTGCATTTCTCAACTCCTTCCTCGGGCGAAAGAAGTTCAAGACCGAGAAGGGCGAGATCGTGATCAATCGCGGGAAGGCGCTCGCAAGGATGGCTCGCGAGCTCGAGGATCCCTCGCAGAGCCGCGTGCTCAAGGTCGAGCAGTCGAATACCAGCATCCTCTACCGCGACGTGTTCTTCTTCAAGCTCTTCCGAAAACTCGAAGAGGGACTCAACCCAGACATCGAGCTGCAGCAGTTCTTGAGCGAGCGCGCGCAGTTTGCGCACGTGCCCCGGTTTGCTGGGAGCCTTTCGTACAAGCGCGGTAAGCGTGAGGAGGCGGCCGCCGGCGTGCTCATTAGTGCCGAACCAAACCAGAGCGACGGATGGGAGTACGCTCTTTCGGCCGTAGACCGCTACTTCGAGGGGATTCTCACGCGCCCCGATCTAGCACTTCCAAAATCGCCCTCGAGCATCTATGAGACCTCGATCGCCAAGGTGCCCGATGACCTCATGCAGGTCGCCGACTCACTCTTCTTCGAGATGATAGACTTGTTGGGCCGGAGAACCGGTGAGTTGCACCTCGCCCTTGCCTCGGATCGTGAGGATCCAGCCCTCGCGCCTGAGGCGTTTAACAAACTCTATCAGCGCTCGGCGTATCAGAGCCTTCGCAGCCTCGTGCGACGCACGATCGGGAAGGTCAGGCGCGTGAAGCGCAAACTCGCCGATCACCAGGCGGCGCGCGCAGATGAGTTTATCGAGAGCGAGAAGAAGATGCTCGAGTATCTCGCACACATCACCGACCACATTATCAAGGCCGAGAAGATCCGCATTCACGGCGACTATCACCTCGGGCAGGTGCTCTTCACGGGTCGCGATTTCAAGATCATCGACCTCGAGGGTGAGCCGGCTCGTACCTTGAGCGAGCGGCGCCTAAAGTTTAGTGCGTTCCGCGACGTAGCCGGAATGATTCGGAGCTTTCACTACGCGGTTTCGAGTCGATTCTTGCAACGTAAGGAGCTGCGAGCGGAGGACGCCGAGGTCCTCGAGCCGTGGATCGAGCCTTGGTTTACCTTCGTGGCCGGCACCTTCCTCGAGGCGTACCGACGTACCGTGGACGGCGCCTCGTTCGTTCCCGACGATCCGGCCGACGTGGAGATGCTCACCAACCTCTTTATGCTCGAGAAGGCGGTCTACGAGGTTGGGTACGAGATCGATAACCGGCCCGACTGGCTGATGATTCCGCTTCGAGGCGTGAGCTTTGTCCTCGGAGACCTCGAGGAGGCGAAGTGAGGCACGGCCCACAGATCATTAAAGACGGGGTCCGCTTTTCTATCTGGGCACCTAAGGCGCAGCGCGTAGAACTCTACCTACCCGAATCCGGCGTAGATGTTCGCTCAGGTGCGGCACCCGGGGCAGGGCAGCGCGAGAAGATGCAACCCGCCGGCGGTGGCTTTTACACGCTCGACGTGGCGAACGTGGCCGCCGGAATCCGCTACGGGTTTGTGATCAACGGGAGTGTCTTCCCAGATCCTGCCTCCGTACATCAGCCTGACGGTGTGCACGGCCTCTCCCGAGTGGTCGATACACACTTCACTTTTTCGGACGAAGCATTCGTGCCCGTCTTGCTCGAGGAGCTCGTACTCTACGAGGTGCACATTGGCACGTTCACGGAGGAAGGGACGTTCGCCGCTGCGGCTACGCGATTTAGCGAGCTCCGAGAACTCGGCATTACAGGTGTGGAGATCATGCCGATCTCGCAGTTCCCCGGGGCCCGCAACTGGGGCTACGACGGCACCTACCTCTACGCGGCGCAGGAGAGCTACGGCGGTCCCGACGAGTTCGCCACGCTCGTAGATGCTGCCCACGCGCACGGGCTTTCGGTCTACCTCGACCTCGTGTACAACCACATGGGCCCCGAGGGCAACTACAGCGGGCACTTTGGGCCCTACTTCACAAACAAGTATCAAACTCCCTGGGGCGACGCGGTAAACGTCGACGGGCCGGGAAGCGACGCCGTTCGTGCGTACCTCTTGGGTGCGGCGCGACAGTGGCTCGAAGAGTTTCACGTCGACGGCTTTCGGCTTGACGCGGTCCATGAGATTCACGACGAAAGCGGCGTACCGTTCTTGCGCGAGCTCTCCGATTTGGCCTCGCGCATTTCGGCTTGGACCGGCAAGCGCAGGACGATTATCGCCGAGAGCGACCTAAACGAGCGTCGCCTGGTCATGCCGGCAGCGGCGAATGGAATGGGGCTCGATGCCGCCTGGGCCGATGATTTTCATCACGCGGTGCACGCCTATCTCACCGGTGAACGGAAGGGCTACTACGCCGACTTCGACGGAACGCAGCATATTGCCCGTGCGCTCGAGGCCGGTTGGAGTTACCGGTGGAACTACTCGGAGTCCCGCGACCGACATCATGGCACGAGCCCTGACGGATTGCCGCAGACCTCGTTTGTCTTTTGCACGCAGAACCACGATCAGGTCGGCAACCGGATGCTCGGTGAGCGCTTGGGCCAGCTTGCAGGCTTGGAGGCAGAGCGTGCGGCTAGGGTTCTACTTCTGCTTGCGCCCTACGTCCCGCTTCTCTTTATGGGACAAGAGTATGGGGAGCGGCGACCATTTCTCTACATAATTGATCACAGCGACCAGGGACTCGTCGAGGCAACCCGCGAGGGCAGAAAGCGTGAGTTTGCCGCGTTTCACGAGTCCGGCGAGCCGCCCGATCCAGCGTCTTCCAAGACGGCAAAGCGGAGCGTGCTCGCGTGGGCGGAGCGTGGCGACAACGAGCACGCCGAGGATCTCGAACTCACGAAAACGCTCCTGCAGTTGCGAGCCGCATGCGATTGCTTCAGACCCACCCGTCGCGTAGGTGAGGGCGACCGAGGCGTTCGCGCCTTTGCCTCGGGGAGCACGATCGCCTTTGCCTCGTGCGGTGCGAATGACCACGGCCTGGTGGTCGTGAACCTCGGCTCGAGCGGCGTTACGCACGACTTCGCGACACTCTGTGACGCCACGGGGTTTGTGCCGGAGAAGGCGGGTACGCCGGTGCTCGAGCGCAACGCGCGACGCGAGGGTGTGGAATCGAAGGAGCTGTCGCTCGACGGCTACGGGGCGTGGGCCACGGTGCGCCGCTTCGCGCGCGAGTAGCGAGGGGGGAACCATCGACCAACTGACGAGTACCTACCGACTTCAGTTCACTCCCGAGTTCACCTTTGCGGACGCGCTCGAGATCGTCCCCTACCTCGCATCGCTCGGCATTAGTCACATCTACGCGAGTCCCATCTTTGCCGCGCGTCCGGGAAGCCGGCACGGCTACGACGTGATCAACCCAAACGAGATCAACCCAGAGCTCGGCGGGCGCGAGGGCTTCGACGCGCTGATTCAGGCCGCTCACCAGCATGGGCTCGGATGGATCCAAGACGTTGTGCCAAATCACATGGCCTACTCTCCCGAGAACGCTCTGCTCTACGACCTGTTCGAAAATGGCGAGCATAGTGAGTACTGGGACTTTTTTGACATCGAGTGGAACTCGCCGTTTGAGGGAATGGAACGACGGGTGATCGCACCGTTTCTCGGCCGCCTCTTTGGACAGGTTCTCGAAGACGGCGAACTTTCCCTGAGTTACGACGAGAACGGATTCCGGCTCAACTACTACGAGATGCGCTTTCCATTGCGGATCGAGTCGTATCGCTTTGTGCTTGCGAACGACCTCCCGACGATCGAACGTGAACTCGGAAGAGATCATCCCGACATGCTCAAGCTACTCGGCGTGATGTATACGCTCGAGAGCCTCGCGGAGGAGTCGGATCGCGAGACGCGACTCGACAAAAACGGCTTTGTAAAGCGAATGCTCTGGGAACTCTACAGAGACTCCGAGGTCATCAAGCGGTATGTTGACCAGGCGATTGATACGGTGAACGGACGTCCTTCGGATCCCGAGAGTTACGCCGGACTCAACGACCTGCACTGGCGTCAAGTCTACAGGCTTGCGTTTTGGAAGGTCGCAGGCGAAGAGATCAATTATCGACGATTCTTTAGCGTAAACGATCTGATCTGCATGCGAGTAGAAGACCACGCGGTCTTCGAGTATACCCATCGGCTCCTCTTTGAGTTAGTTGATGAGGGCTCGATTGACGGTCTGCGGATTGACCACATCGACGGTCTCTACGAACCCGGAGCGTATCTCGAGCGGCTGCGGGAACGCATCGGAGAGAAGCCGATCTACGTTGAGAAGATCTTGCACCATGACGAATCGCTACCGCCGCATTGGCCTGTTCAAGGGACTACCGGATATGATGCGCTTCACGCAGTTGACTCGCTCTTTGTAGAGCAAGAAGCAAACAAGCGAATCCTTCGCCACTACCGAAGCTTCAGCGGGATCCGCGCGGAGTTCGCGCAACTGCTCGCCGAGCACAAGCGCCGCTTCGTGCAGCAGAATATGACCGGCGATGTAGAGAACGTGGCTCGCTACATGAAGCGAGTCGTCGGCCACGATCGGCATGGGATCGACATTACCAACCGCAGCCTCTCGCGAGCACTGACCGAGGTCATGGTGCACTTTCCGGTCTACCGCTCGTACGTGACCGATCAGTTCCATCGCGATCGAGATCGTGACTACATTCGCGACGCGGTGGCCAAGGCTCGCCGTGCGTTGCCGGAGTACGGGTACGAGCTCGACTATATCGAGTCGTTTCTCTTGCTCTCCTACGACGAACACGTGACAGCGGAGGTTCAGCAGCGGTGGGGCGACGTAGTACTTCGGTTCCAGCAGTTCACCGGGCCGGCGATGGCAAAGGGCCTCGAGGACACGTTGATGTACGGATTTGCGCCGCTGCTTGTCGCGAATGAGGTCGGCGGTAATCCGATGCTGCTCGGAGCTGATCCGAGTGACTTCTACGCTTTTGCAAAACGACTCGAGCGCGAGTATCCGGAGAGCATGACCGCGAGTTCTACTCACGACACAAAGCGCGGCGAGGACACTCGCATGCGGCTCGCCGCGATCTCTCACCACTTCGACGAATGGGTTCGGCTTACGAAGCAGTGGCGAACCGCAAATCGGCGGTTCAAAGTCAAGGTCGACGGCGTGCCCTCTCCCGACCCAAACGACGAGTACTTCATCTACCAGACCATGACCTCACTCGTCGAGCCCGGTGGCGTGGAAGAAGCGCTTCGAGAACGCCTCGGCGACTACCTGCTGAAGTCGCTCCGCGAGGCCAAGCGACATACGGGCTGGCTGAGCCCCGACGAACGCTACGAGAAGGCGGCTCTCTCTTTTTTAAGCCGTCTGCTCGACCAGTTGGTGAACCGCGACAGCGAGTTTGCAGAGCAGTTCATTCGCTACGTCGAGAGAGTCGTTGCTACCGCCGACGAGTTGCTCGTTGCCCGGGCTGTGCTTCGGCTCACAATGCCCGGAGTCCCCGACACGTATCAAGGCACAGAGCTCTACGACTTGACGCTCGTCGATCCGGATAACCGCCGACCGGTCGACTACGAGCGGCGCAAGTCACTGCTCGCGTCGGTCGGCCCGGCGGTAGACCAGCGTCTGGCCGGGCTCGACCCCGACCGGAGGCATCGTAAGGGCCCGGCTTCGTCGCTTCCCGCGCGGGGCGAGCAGGCGAAGTTTGCGGCGGTGCATTTGTTGCTGCAATTGCGACGGTTACGACCGGAGCTCTTCGTAGAGGGTGAGTTCGAGCCGGTTGCGGTGGAGGGACCGGAGCACCGAAGCTACGTTGCCTTCACGCGTGGCGATCAGGAGTTGCTGGTCGTCGTCCGGTGCGCGCCGCGCCTGCCCGACTCAGGCACGCCGACGCGGTTGCGGCTGCCTGGCACAGGGAATCGCCGCTTTCATGACCTCTGGTCCGATCGTGATTTGGAGATTCACGACAACGGGTTTGAGCTTTCCGCCGTCGAGCCGGTAGTTGTGGCGGCCCGCAGAGATTAGGTCCGTTCGAGCGGGTAGCGTATTGCCCGGCGGATGGTTCCTCCGGAGACCGTGAGGTCCGCGGATCCGCCCGCGCGGTCTACAATCGATCGAACTACCATCGTCCCAATGCGGATCGAGTCGCTTTCCGCGTCCAGTCCCTGCGGGGTTGGGTGTCGACGATCGAGTGCATCTTGATAACGTTTTGCTCCACAAACTCG
>JBMCTC010000090.1:0-10346 GCA_048624115.1 Spirochaetota bacterium | reverse complement strand
CGCCTGCCGGACTTTGGACGCTTTCAGGATGCGATGTGGACCGACGGACGATTCCTGTTTCACAGCGTGTTGAGCCCGGCACTGAACCTGCGACTCTTGACGCCGCGAGATGCGGTCGACGCCGCTGTGGATGCCTATCGGTCCGAAGCGGCACCGTTGAACAGCGTCGAGGGATTCGTCCGCCAGATCGTCGGCTGGCGTGAGTTTATTCGTGGTGTCTATTTCTTGCACGGGCCGCGCTACGTCGATCAAAACCACTTTTCTGCCGCTTTGCCTTTACCCTCATTCTACTGGAGCGGGAAAAGTGACATGCAGTGTGTGAGCCGCGTGATGACAGGCATTCTCGATAACGCGTACGCGCACCATATCGAGCGACTCATGGTCATGGGCCTCTACGGCCTGCTTCGCGGAGTCGAGCCGCGAGCCTTTCACGAATGGCATCTCGCGATGTACCTCGACGCCTACGATTGGGTGAGCGCCCCTAACGTCATTGGCATGAGTCAGTTTGCCGATGGAGGCGAGGTAGCCACCAAGCCCTACGTCGCAAGCGGGAAGTACATCAATCGCATGAGCAACTATTGCGAATTTTGCAAGTACAATCCGGACGAAGGAGCGGGGGACGACGCCTGCCCGTTTACGACGCTGTACTGGGACTTTCTCGCGCGGCACGAAGGAGTGCTGTCGGACAACAGAAGAATGAGCTTCCAGCTCGCGAATCTCCGTCGCAAGAAGAAGAAAGATGTCGAGTCGATTCAAGCACAGGCGGCGCGCCTCAGGGGTGAAAAGAACGATGGCTGATTTAGAGAAACGACTCACCGAGCTCAACGACCACCCGGTGCAAGAGGGGCGGTATGTGCTGTACTGGATGCAGCGCAGTCAGCGGGTCTCCTACAACCATGCGCTCGAGTACGCGATCGAAAATGCGAATGATCTCAATGTGCCGGTGCTCGTTGGTTTTGGCCTTACGGCGGCGTACCCTGATGCGAACGAGCGGCACTATCACTTCATGCTCGAGGGGCTCGCCGATGTGAAGCGAACGCTCGCGAAAAGAGACATTGCATTTGTGATGCGCGTGGGAAAGCCCAACGACGTAGCGGTTGAGCTTGCCAAGGAGGCGCGGCTCGTCGTTTGCGATCGGGGCTACCTCTCGCATCTGCGTGAGTGGCGGGCGGATGTAGCCCGACGGGCGCCTTGTCTCGTTGTAGAGGTCGAGAGCGATCTCACCGTCCCGGTGGAGGTTGCCTCCGGCAAGAAGGAGTATGCAGCTCGAACGATCCGTCCCAAAGTGCATAAAAACCTGGCGCGATTCCTAGTTCCGGTCGACCCGATCAAGCCGAGGCGACCGCTCGCCGATGTGCCCCGAGGCGACGATCCAGACGATCTCGCCGACTTGATCCGGCGTCTCTCTCCCAAGAAGGAGCCCGGCCCCGTACCGACATTCTTCGTCGGCGGCGAATCGGAAGCTCGTCGACGCCTCGAGCTCTTTCTGAAAGAGCGGCTCAAGGCGTACGAGGAGAATCGGAGCGAGCCGGGACTCGATGTCGGCTCAACACTAAGCCCATATCTGCACTTTGGGCACATCTCCGAACTCGAGATCGCGCTCGAGGCAGGGGCGCTCGAGTTTGCTGCCGGCCTCGAGGACGGCAAGGGTCAGATGAAGTTGCAACCTGGCTCGGTCGGCATCCGCACAGACTCCGAGAAGCTCGGGAGCTCACGTGATGCCTTTCTCGAAGAGTTATTGGTGCGCCGCAGCCTCGCGTACAACTATGTGTGGTACTGCCCCTCCTACGACACCTACGATGGGCTTCCCGACTGGGCAAAAACCACGCTGGCTGAACACGCGGGCGACGCTCGCGAGCACGTTTACTCGCTCGAGGCGCTCGAGTCGGCAGAGACCCACGATGAGTATTGGAACGCCGCAATGCGTGAGATGCGCGCCACGGGCTCCATGCACAACTACATGCGCATGTATTGGGGGAAAAAGGTTCTCGAGTGGACAGAGGATCCGGAAGAAGCGTACCGGCGCGTGCTCACGATGAACAACGCATACTTCTTGGACGGCCGCGACGCAAACAGCTACGCAAACGTGTCGTGGATCTTTGGTCTCCACGATCGCCCATGGACCGAACGCGAGGTCTTTGGCAAGACTCGCTATATGAACGCGAACGGACTCAAACGCAAGTTTGACATGAATGCATATCTTTCCAAGGTGGATCAGCTCGAGCAACGGGTGCGGTAGCGCGTTACTCCTCGTCCTCTCCCTCCGGCCTGACCGGGTGGGGGAGCGAATGTCCCTGCACGATCGCTTGGGTCGGGAAGGCGAACTCAATGCCCTCTTCGTTGAATCGATCGTAGATCCCGAGGTTTATTCGCTCTTGGACATCCATGTAGAGGTTGAAGTCGGGCGACACGACGTTGTACACGACGGCAAATACCAGGCTCCATTCGCCGTACTTCGCAAAGTGCGCGCGATCAAAGACCGCGAGTTCCTCTTGCGCGATCACCTCCTGGATAATCTTTGGAATCGCCCGCATATGCTCGGCATCGGTCCCGTACACAACGTCGATGGTGAACTCAACGCGACGTGTCGACATCCGCTTGTAGTTGCGCACCCTCGAGTTGGTCAAATCGCCGTTTGAGACGATAATCTGCTCTCCTCCGAGAGAACGCAAGCGCGTGGTCTTGATCCCAATTCGTTCGACGCTGCCGAGGACATCGCCAAACATCAAGAAGTCGCCGAGCTCAAACGGCTTGTCAAACAGAATCACGAAGTAGGCGAACATGTCCTCCAAGAGTGCTTGAGCTGCCAACGCGACCGCGATACCTCCGATACCGAGACCAGCTACCACAGCAGTAACGTCAAAACCGAGATTGTCGAGCAGGAAGAGCAAACCTGCAATCCAGATTGCAAAGATCCCGATCCCGCGTAACGGACGTACACGAATGAGATCTACCCGAGCCGTCTCCTCGGCGGCTCGGCGAAAGAGCTCGTTTACGATGGCCACAAAGAACCGAATGGTCACGAGGCTAAAGAGAACGACAAAGAACGCAGAGATGATTGCTTCGGTCTGGCCTTCAAACCGAAAGAGAGTCACGGCGACGTAGAACCCGGCGAGAACGATGGCGGGAAAGACAAAACTCTGGATCATTCGAAGCACGAACAGATGGCGAGCAGACCCGGTTGGCTCACCGGTCTCTACCGCCGAGCGCGCCGCATGGCGCTTAACAACTGCGGAGGCGCCCCATCGAATCAACAGCGCAACGAGGACCCCCGCACCGGCGGCGATGAGCGCCAATAGAGGAGTTGCGATATCGAGACCAAAGAATTCCAGTGTTAGTAAATCACCCATCCTGTAAATCTCCTTGCAGGCCGAAGATTCGCCAAGGGCTTGACGACAAAAAAAGCCGCAGGAAGTCCTGCGGCTTTCTTTTCGATGGGCCGGACGGCCCTCGTTGCTACTCTTCGCGTCTGTCCTGTGGGTTCCAGACTCCGGAGCGGCTCTCTCCCTCGAGTGCGGGGATTGTCATTTCCATGCCTGGCAAGATCAGATCCGGATTGTCAGGCTCGGGGATCTTGTCGCGGTTTGCCTCGTAGAGGCGTCGCCACTTCCACGGGTCACCGTAGACAAAATCGTAGCCTGCGATCCTCCAGAAAGAGTCACGCTGGCCGGTCAGGAGTCGAACAATATACGTAGCGGGCAATCCGTCGCGATCACTTGGTTGCGATTCGGGATCCGAAGTCATGCCGGGACGACGAACATCCTCGAGCGCGCGAACGACATTGCGAGCGGCTTGGATCGAAGGAAACCACTCTTCGTCTGCGTAGAGCTCTCTGGCTTCTTCCATGAGCTCGTTCGCCCGTTCCCAGTCCTCGGGATACCGTTCGGCTGCATTGTAAGTGCGCACAACTTCGATACGCTCAGGGGCAATGCGGTTGACCCAGCTGTTCGCGCGAAAACGGAGCACGACTTCCTGGGCGCGGGCTTCTGCCGCCTCGGCAGCGGCCTCCGCCTCTCGTGCGAGCGCGGTAGCTTCTTCGTAGCGACCTTCGTCGATCGCGGTCTGAGCTTCATCCTGGAGACGCTCGACCTCATTGATGAGTTCGGCGTACTCTGAATCGTCCATTAAGTTCTGAGCCGAGACAAGCGCCACGGCAATTAGCACAAGTAGGGTGAGAACGAATACTCGTTTTCTCATTATTCATCCTCCTCGTTAACCGACTCGAGTGGGTTCTCGAGTTCTTCTCGAGTTTCCTCTTCGAGGTCCTCTTGCTGACTCTCCAGTTCCTGTCGGCGTTCGCCAACTCGTTGGAGCGCCTGTTGAGCCTCTTCTCGTAGTCTTACTGCCTCGTCATATGCACCTTGGAACTCTGCCTCCGCGTCTTCGAACAGTTCGAGTGCTCGTTCGAGATCACCGGAACCTTCCGCGGCAACAGCCTCTTCGTAGGTAGCGGATGCCACCTCAAACGCCTCACCGACGGCCACGTCTGCCTTGACGTCGAGCGCTTGCCGGCGAATCTCTTCAACTTCACCCTTTCGTGCTGTTACGAGCGTACCAAGTCCGTTCTGAATCACGGTGCGGTAGTTGTCGATGGCTTCGTTGAATCCGGCGAGGGCCACTTCGTATTGGCCCTCTTCGTAGGCCGCCTCGGCGGTGTTAAACGCGTTGTCGCCTTGCTCCTTTTCGGCTTCGGCGAATCGGCCAAGGTCATAATCATTGATTGTGTCCTGAAGCTCTTGTGCCTCGGCCCGTTCTGCGTCGGGCGGCTCTGCTTCAGGAGCGGTAGCGCAGGCGCCGAGTATCACGACGACGGCTGCTGTGAGTAGTAGAGATCGTCTCATAATGCCTCCTCTCTTCGATAGAAGATAGTAACGATTCTCGCACACGTCTTGCAAAACTTCAGGGCTTGCCGAAAACTCACGACCGGCCGACGTATTTGTCATCTTTTGATATATTGACGCCCTATGGATCACAACGAACGTCTCTCCAAGCTACGCGCACTGATAGACCACCGAGTTGTTCTTCTCGACGGTGCGATGGGAACGATGATACAGAGCTTCACGCCGTCCGAGGATGACTTTCGTGGGCTCGAGCACACGAAAGCAAAGTCTCTCGAGAAGGCTCACCCGGAGCTTTTCCGCCAGGACGCATCCCTCGCGACGCTTGCCGCCTCAGATCATCCCTTGCAGGGCGATAACGACCTCTTGAGCATCTCACGACCCGACATGATCTATGAGATCCATAGCGACATGATTCGTGCGGGAGCCGACATCATCGAGACAAACACCTTCAACTCGACAGGGATTAGCCAGAGCGATTACGGCCTCGAAGCACTCGTCTACGAGCTCAATCGGCAGGGCGCCCTCGTCGCGCGTGCCGCAGCCGATGACGCGGGCGGTCCAGACTCGCAGAAGTTCGTCGCGGGCATCGTAGGTCCGACCAATCGCACCCTCTCCATTTCGCCGGACGTTAACGACCCTGGAAAACGCAACGTCGAGTTCGACCAGTTGGCGGCAAGCTACGCAGAGGCGGCCCGCGGCCTTTTGGACGGCGGCGCCGACCTGCTCATGATCGAGACGATCTTTGACACGCTCAACGCGAAGGCCGCGATCTACGGGCTGCTCTCCCTCTTCGATCGTGAACAGCGATCGGCTCCGATCATGATCTCGGGAACCATCACCGACGCAAGCGGCCGAACCCTGACCGGCCAAACCCCCGAGGCGTTCTATTACTCAATAGCTCATGCGAAACCGTTCTCAGTCGGCCTCAACTGTGCGCTCGGTGCAGATCAGTTGCGCGAACACATCGCCTCGATCGCGGCGGTCGCGCCGTTTCCGATGAGCGCCCACCCGAACGCGGGGCTTCCAAACGAGCTCGGCGAGTACGACCACAGCCCCGAGTTTATGGCGAAGATAATCGGGGGCTACGCCGAGGACGGGCTCATCAATATTGTCGGCGGTTGCTGCGGGACAACGCCGGCCCACCTTGCGGCAATTGCCGAGGCCGTACAAGGAAAAGCGCCGCGGAAGATCCCCGAGGTGCCTCGCTACACTCGGCTGAGCGGACTCGAGCCCATGGTCATGGACGAGACCCGAGGCTTTGTCAATGTCGGCGAGCGTACCAACGTAGCCGGAAGCAAGCGCTTTGCCCGCTTGATCAAGCAAGAGCAGTACGCCGAGGCGCTCGACGTTGCTCGCGATCAGGTCGAGGGCGGCGCCCAGATAATCGACGTCAACATGGATGAGGGGATGCTCGACGGTGTCGCTGCTATGGGAACTTTTCTCAATCTCATTGCCGCCGAGCCTGACATCTCACGCGTGCCGATTATGATCGACTCGAGTAACTGGGAGGTGGTGCGCACCGGGCTTCGTCGCGTCCAGGGTAAGGGCGTTGTCAACTCGATCAGCCTGAAAGAGGGCACGGATGCTATGATCGAGCACGCGCGTGAGATCATGAAGTTTGGAGCGGCCGCGATTGTCATGGCGTTTGACGAGGCGGGCCAGGCAGATTCGCTCGAGCGCAGAATCGAAATCTGCAAGCGAGCCTACGAGACACTGGTCAATGAGGTCGGCTTTCCCCCCGAAGACATCATCTTTGATCCTAATGTCTTTGCGGTTGCCACGGGCATCGAGGAGCACCGACGATACGCCATCGACTTCTTTGACGCTACAAAGTGGATCAAGGAGAACCTCCCGCATGCCCACGTCTCGGGCGGCGTGAGTAACGTGAGCTTCTCGTTCCGCGGTAACGAACCGGTGCGTGAGGCAATGCACTCGGCGTTCCTCTATCACGCAATGCAGCGCGGCATGGACATGGGTATCGTGAACGCGGGACAGCTCGCCGTCTATGATGAAATCGACTCAGCGCTGCTCGAGCACGTAGAGGATGTGCTTCTTGACCGGCGCGACGATGCGACCGACCGACTGATCGAGTATGCGCAGGGTGTAACCGGCGGGGCGAGTGCGCGCGTAGAAGATCTGAGCTGGCGCGAGGCGCCGGTCGAGGATCGGCTCAAGCACTCGTTGGTCAAGGGCATTACAGCCTATATAACCGAGGACACCGAAGAGGCGCGGCAGAAGCTCGGCCAATCGCTGCTCGTGATCGAGGGTCCGCTCATGGACGGCATGAACGTCGTTGGTGATCTCTTTGGCAGCGGGAAGATGTTTCTCCCGCAGGTTGTGAAGAGCGCTCGCGTTATGAAGAGCGCCGTGAACTACCTCTTGCCGTTCCTCGAGAAGGAGAGCACCGGCGGTGCGAAGAGCACCAAGGGAACGGTGCTCCTTGCGACGGTAAAGGGCGATGTGCACGATATCGGCAAGAACATCGTCGGTGTTGTTCTCCAGTGCAACAACTACGAGGTAATCGATCTCGGTGTCATGGTGCCGTGTAGTGACATCTTGAAGTCGGCGCGAGAGCACGAGGTCGATATCATCGGCCTATCCGGGCTGATTACTCCGAGTCTCGGCGAGATGGTGTACAACGCTCGCCAAATGGAGAAAGAGGGGTTCTCGCTGCCGCTTTTGATTGGTGGTGCGACTACGAGTTCGATCCACACGGCGGTCAAGATAGCGCCTGAGTACTCGGGGCCGGTCGTGCACGTCAAGGATGCGAGCCGAGTGGTACATGTCGTACGAAATCTTTTGAGTGAGACGGATCGCGACGAGTACATCAACGAGGTTGCTACCGCGCACCAGCGCATCCGAGACAATCGTGAGGGTAAGTGGGAGGGGCGAGAGTTGCTGCCGATCGAGACGGTGCGCGAGAAACGCTTTGATCCGGGCTGGGAGGCCTTTACACCTTATGTTCCGGCCGAACCGGGCCTGCACGTTATGCAAGGCGTGCCGCTCAAAACACTTGCCGAGTACATCGACTGGGCCTACTTCTTTGTGGCCTGGGACATCGTGGGCAAGTGGCCACAACTTCTCGACGATCCGAAGTACGGCGAGGAGGCGCGAAAGCTCTACGCGGACGCGAAGATGATGATCGAGCGTATGATCAACGAGGGGAATGTGCATGCTCACGGGGTGTGCGGCATTTTCCCGGCAAACTCGACGTACGACGACAGAATCGAGATCTACGAAGATGAGAGCAAGGAGAACGTTCTTGCGGTCCTTCCAACGCTCAGGCAGCAACAGCAAAAGAAGGACACCAACACCTATCTGAGCCTCTGCGACTACATCGCGCCCAAGGAGAGTGGAAAGACCGATTGGATAGGGGCGTTCGCCGTTACCGCGGGCGTCGGCCTCGAAAGGATTGTCGCTGAGTTTGATGCGGTAGATGACGACTACTCGAGTATCCTGGTAAAGATACTCGCGGACCGGCTGGCCGAGGCGTTCGCCGAATACATGCACCTGATCGTCAGGACAAAGCTCTGGGCCTACGCGCCCAACGAGTCACTCACCGTCGACGAGCTCTTGCGCATCCAGTACCAGGGGATCAGGCCGGCGCCGGGCTATCCACCTTGTCCCGACCATCGCGAGAAAGACGTCATCTGGAAGCTGCTGGACCCCGAGTCAACCTGTGGGATCGGCCTCACCGAGAGCAAGATGATGACGCCCGGCGCAAGCGTGAGCGGCTTCTACTACAGTCATCCCCAGAGCAGGTACTGGGGCGTCGGAAAGCTGGGAAAGGATCAGGTGGAAGACTACGCAAAGCGGATGGGCACGAGCTTGTCAGAGACGGAACGATGGCTCACGAGCCAGCTCGGATACTAGCCGATGTACTTCAACTGGAAGCGGTTTCTCCGCGACGTTTGGATATCGTTTTTTCCAAAACGGCATCCGCACCTGCGAATCGATGGGCATCGCGCACGCGTTCTCGTGATGTTCGTCTTCTGCATGGGGTGGATGGCCGGCTCGGGCAGGCTTGGGCTCCTGCTCGACCATATTCTGTTTCCCACCTTCAAACGGCAGCGCGTGCGCAGGCCCGTCTTCATCATTGGTAACTTTCGAAGCGGCAGCACGCTCCTACACCGGATGCTTGCCGCCTCCGAGCCATTTACCGCCATGAAGACCTGGGAGCTCTACTTCGCACCCTCGATCAGTCAGCGAAAGTTCTGGCGCGGTTTTTGGATCGTCGATGGATGGTTTGGCGGCTTGGTGCGAAGGACGATTCTTTCCGCTCAGGAGAAACAACTCGGGAGCGTGACGATGCACCGGGTGCGACTCGAAGAGCCGGAGGAAGACGAGGCGATTTTTCTCTACCTCTGGGATAGTCTCTTTAACTGGTTCTTCGTCCCCGCCGAGGCCGAAAAGAACCCCTACTGGCGCTTTGATGAAGCGGTCCCGAGGTGGAGACGACGGCGGGCGATGCGTTTCTATCACGGCGTTCTAAAACGTCATCTGTGGACCGCTCCTCGCAATGCCGTCTACATCTCGAAGAGCCCGGCGTTCACAGCCCGAATTCACTCGCTTCTCGAGGAGTTCCCAGACGCACGCGTGATCGAGCTCGTTCGCCGCCCGGAAGAGGTTGTCGTGAGTGGTGCCGCGTGGTTCTCGTTCGCGTGGCACTTCTTTGCATCACCCGTGGCGAAGGTGCCGTTTCGAGACACCTTTCTCGAAATGGTCAAACGCTGGTATCTCGTCGCCGACGCGCTATCGACCGAGCTCCCGCCTGAACAGTACTCGATGCTTCGCTACGAGGCGCTCGTCGAAGACCCCGAACGAGCGGTTGTGACTGTTGTCGAGCGAATGGGGATTAAGGTGAGCGACGCGCTACGGGAGAGGCTCACGGCGCTCGCCAAAGCAAAGCGCAAGCGACGCACTCACGACTACGACCTCGCCGATATCGGCGTCTCCCGTGAGTTTCTGCTAGGCGAGTTCGCCGAAGTCTACGAGCGCCTCGGCTACAAAGAGTAGATCACGGTAAACTATACCGCGTTTCTGCTTGCGTTTACCGCCGCCGCGAGACTCTTGGTGATCATTCGCTCGAGTACCTCGTCCGTTTCGTCTGCTACCCGCACGCTCTTGTCGGCAAGTGCGTTGAGCGCGTACTGCTGTATGACCAACACCGGACCCACTATCTCCTCACGAAGTTGAATGCTCTCTCGTGTCATCGGCTCTGAATCCAAGAGCTCGCCCTGTTCCGAGACTGCGAGCAGCATCCGCCTCGTCCGCTCTGCCTCTTCCTTGAGCATGTTCCAGAACTCACGGTACTCGGCGTCATCGGCCAGGTAGCTTGTCAATGCAAAGTTCGTTTTCGAGAGACTCTGCATTGCGTTATCAACGAGGGTTCGAAAGAAGAGACTCTGCGTGTAGAGCGAACGCAGCTCGGCGAGCGGAGTGGTCTCCGAAAGCTCTTCGAGCGCGCGGCCAAATCCATAGTAGCCAGGTACATTCTGCTTCATT
>JBMCTC010000089.1:0-10384 GCA_048624115.1 Spirochaetota bacterium | reverse complement strand
CATGCGCGTCACCGTGCCGAACTACGATCACTTTTTCGAGATCGTTCCAAAGATGGGTGAGTACATGCAGCGTGTGGGTGTGGTGTGCAGGGAACCATCCTACTGCTTCACCATGTTTCACAACGACGAATATCGCGAAGAGGATATCGACGTCGAGATCTGCGAGGCGGTTGTGGCTGCCGGGCCGGACTCGGAGCGCATACGCTTTGCCGAGGTGCCCGCCGTAACGACCGCCGCCTGTCTCATTCACCGAGGACCCTACAGTCGGATCGGTCAAGCCTACAACGCTCTGTTCGGCAGGATCGAAGCGAACGACGACAAACCGGTCGATCACCCGCGCGAGTCGTACATCGACGGTATCTGGAATCGAGACGATCCCGAAGAGTGGACGACGGAGGTCCAGGTTCCTGTGGCTAAGCGGCGCTAACCGGCTGCGGAGTCCATGACTACAGTCTCTTCGATCCGGCCCTTGACCTTGCCCTAAGGGCAAGCCCGATCCTTCGCAGCATCACGATGTGCGGAGGAACACATGGGCAGAGACACAATGGAACCGAAACGTTCGGTTCGCTCGCGACGGGCCGCGCCGGCTGACTTGGGGCGCGTCCCACTCTCGGTCTCTGGGCTCAGCAAGAGCTACGGGGAAATCTCGGCGCTGCGAGAGGTGAGTTTCACAGTCGCGCGTGGAGAGATCTTTGGCATTCTCGGGCCGAACGGCTCGGGAAAAACAACGACGATCGAATGTGTGCTCGGAACGCGAACGCGCGACGGCGGCGAGGTGGAGGTGCTCGGCCTCGATCCGCGAGCGAACAGGAGAGAGCTGTTTCGCAGAGTTGGGGTGCAGTTTCAGGACTCGGCGTGGCAGCCGTCGATTCGGGTTGCTGAGATCTGCGAGGTGACCGCCGCGTTCTACACGCCCGAACCCGACTGGCAAGCGCTGCTTCGCGAGTTCGATCTCGAAAAGCGGGCTGCAACCGAGGTAGCCTCGCTCTCCGGCGGAGAGCGACAGAAGCTCTCGATCCTGCTTGCCTGCATGCATCAACCTGAGCTCGTGTTTCTCGATGAGCTCACGACCGGGCTTGACCCGATTGCCCGCCGCGGGACTTGGCGCTTTATCAAGTTGCTGAGCGAGCGCGGCGCAACGGTAGTGCTGAGCTCACACTACATGGATGAGGTCGAGGCACTCTGTGACCGGGCGCTCGTGCTGCGGTCCGGCGAGAAGATCGCCGACGGTTCGATCGAACAGATCAAGGCGCAAGGGTCCGCGCTCCTCGGACGAGACGCAACGCTCGAGGATTCGTACATCGCACTGGCGGGAGGTGAAGAATGAAAGCGTTTTGGCGACTACTCAAGGTCGAGTTCAAGCTGGTACTCAGAAGCATCGATGTGGTGCTCTTTGCTGTCCTGATGCCGGTCGTCGTGATGGTTGTCATCGGCCTGATCTACGGGAGGCCTGATGAGGGCGACGGCATGGTGCAGCTTTCGATGGGTGCATTCCTCTCGATTGGCGTGGCGGCCGTGGGACTCATGGGCCTGCCGCTCACGCTGGCGGAGTATCGAAGCCGGAAGGTGCTCAAGCGCCTGTCGGTTACTCCGATTCATCCGGGGACGTTACTTGCCGTACAGATGATTGCGCAGGCTGCGGTCTGCTTGCTCTCCGCGCTCCTCGTTGTGGTGGCAGGCATGCTGCTTTTTGGGTACGAACTGCAGGCGCCTCTCGTTCCGGTTCTTGCTACCTATCTCTTCGTCATGCTATCAATCTTTTCGATTGGGTTGATGATTGCCAGCACCGCCCGCGACGTGAAGCGTGCCGGAATGATTGCGAGTTTGCTCTACTTTCCCATGCTCATCTTCTCGGGCACCACGATTCCGTTCTCGGCCTTTCCCGAGATCGTGCAGCGGGTGACGGTGGTGCTTCCGTTGCGTCACGGCATCGAGGTGTTGAGCGCCGCCCTCAATGGCAGTCCGGCAGAGGGAGCCTCCTTTGTCTTACTTGCAGGCCTCGCGCTCGTGGCGATCGTTGTCTCGCTCAAGACGTTCCGCTGGGACATGGAGTAGGAGAGGAGAAGGTCGATGGTAACGCGCCCGGGGCGGTGTTGCTGATGTCAGCTCTCACCCCTAACCGGCTCGGGCGTTGAACCTCACGGTCGTCCCGGACTGGTCTGAGGTCACTTCGAGCTGCCCGCTCACCTGGTCGGCAACAGCTTCCATAAACACAAAACCCAACTGCAGTCGGGTTCGATCGCGGTCGAATCCGATCCCGTTGTCTCGGATCTCGACCACGCACTGCTTCTGCGCTCCTAAGCAAACACGTACACGGACCTCGGGAGCCGCGTGGGCAAGGGAAGCCGGGAATGCGTGCTCGAACGAGTTGCGGACGGCCTCCTGCACTATGATTCCGACCGGCACCGCCTCGTCGAGTCCAACGACTACTTCTTCTACCTCCACGGAAATCGATACTCGATGGTCGGGATCGAGTTGCTTCAGATATCCGCAGAGCTCCTCTGCAAATGGTCCTACCACTGTAACCGGACTCATTATCGGAGCGTGGCCGGCGACTCGCCGATGCGAGATTGAATAGGCGCGTCCTGGTGGTGTAGATGAAGCAGTACACCGTCATCTTCAACTCACCCCAAATAGGGAAGTTCCCTATTTACTCCATTGATGAGCCCAGAATAGAATTGGGTCGCATCAGGAGTACCAATGAATCAAAAAACACCATTATTGAGCACATGTGCCCTCGTCCTCGTTTTCTTTGCTCTCGCTGCCGCACCGCTTGCTGCTGAGGAAACGCGGCAGAACGCCGTCGTGAGCGTCATTCCGGGAGTGCGTCTCGGGCCGCTCGGCGAGACAACCGTGTACACGCTTGGCATAGGCGGCCGGGCCTCGTTTGCGCTTCCGCTAGAGTACGTACCCCTTCTCGGGAGGCTGGGTGTGGGATTCTATCGCTACGGGGCAAGCGACGACGTTGTCGACTTTGGCTCGTCGCTCATGCTCATCCCGGAGCTCGGGGTGGACTACGTCATACCGTTCGCCCTCGGGTCGCTTGATGCTCGGGTGTGGATCGGCGCGTCGTATCGGCATTACATCAACTGGCACCAGTTCATCTCACAGACCTATCTGAGCGCTCGCCCGATGGCCTCTGCCGTCGTTGGTGCGGATGTCACCTTCGGCGCATTTGGTGCCGGTCTCAGCGTCGCGTATGACATGGTGTTCGAGTCGAGCATCAGGCATGTCATCGAGCCTGGTTTGCTCCTCACAATGACCCTATAGGAGAATCAGATGAAGAAGCAATATCGACCTATGCTTTCGATTGCCGCCCTCTGTGTAACATTTTCGGTGGCGATCGCCGGCTGCACGGATCCCGGGCTCTTTGACCTACTCGGAGAACAAAATCCGCCGTGGCTATTGGATACATCCACTCATCGCCGTCGCCTCATTCTCGAGAACACTGCTGGGAGTGAGGCGCTCGCAAACGTGCCGGTTAAGGTGACGTTGAACGATGAAACCTTTGACTACGCGCAAACAGACGGCACGGATCTACGCTTCTATGGCAACGATCACGAGACCGAGCTCTACTACGAGATCGAGCGCTGGGATGAGACCGGAACGTCGGTTATCTGGGTGTTAGTTGATGCGATCGAGCCTGAGACGCGTGACTACTTCTGGATGTACTGGGGTTCCGAAGAAGCTACCGCCTTTCACGACTCGACCAAAGTCTGGGCCGACTACGTGCTCGTTTTGCATTTTAACGATAACCTAGACGACTCCTCGCCAAGCGGGTACAACGGCGTCGCCACCGGGACCATTAGCTATGAAGCGGGAGTGGCGGGTAACGGGTTGGTCCTCGAAGACGGAGAGCGAGTAGACTACGACGGATACGCGACCGACCACGGCGCAACAGAGCTCCCGGCGTATACGGTAGAGGTCTGGTTCAAGGCCATTGATACTCCGCAGGTGGGCAGTGCCGGAAGTGGCCCGGTCATGGCGCAGAATCACTTCAATATCGGCTGGGATCACAGTACCGTCTCCTACGTCGGTTCCTATCATTTTGACGTCGAGGATACGGGCGCTGGCCTACACTCCTGGCAAGCGGTACCTCAGACCACTCAATACGTTGCGAACAGCCCGTACTACGTTGCCGCCGTCTTCGACGGTGCCGCAGGGAGCGCGAAGAGCTATCGCAACGCCGCGCTTGACGGCGAGCTCACCGGTCTCGATGCGAGAACAGACACAGGTCCGACCTACCTGAGACTCGGCACCGACGGTTCCCGAGCGTACTTCTTCGAGGGCGTCATCGACGAAGTCCGCGTAAGCTTCAAAGCAAGATCGGCCGCCTGGATCGATGCGCAATATCGATCGCTGCAGGGCGAGCTCGTGGAGTTGGGGACCGTTGAGGGGAAGTAGCGGGGAGGCCCCTTCTCTTCGAAGGCTCCCCTGACGGCGGCGACGCAAGTCGGCGTTCCCCCACCAATGGATCCTCGGGAGCTATGCAAATAACATAGCCTGAAAGTCGGGAATAAGGGGGACTCAGGGATATCATTCGAGTACGAAGTAATAATCGTGTGATTCGAGCGAGCTGAGGGGCCCGTGATGAAGCGCATTTTGCGATGGACATTTCTGCTGACTGCTATGGTGGCTGTGGTCGGGTGTGACAGATTCGGATTGTCGAGTTACCTGAACGGCGATCTGTTGGCGGGAACTTCCGTTACGATTGATTCGCCAAGTTTCGCGACGCTACCCGTCGCGCCAGTGCCGAGCATCACGCTTACCGCGACCGTCGGGGATGCGCCGGTCAAACTCGAGCGGGTGGAGTTCTACGCGGGCACGAAGAAGATAGGCGAGGATGCAACGGCGCCGTTCGAGCTAACGATCACCAACGTCACGGGCGCCTACTACGACTTTACCGCGAAAGCGATCTTCGAGCGAAACCTCTCCAAAGACTCCGAACCGCGCCGCATGGAAATAGACGCGTTTGTCGCGCGCGTCTCGATGGGCGCTCGGGTCGACATGCCTGAGGCGGAGCCCGCGAACTTCTTTGACGATCGAGGCGATCTTCCGGCCGGATACGTTCGCGACCTGGGAGATGTGTTCGGCGATCGTGGGAACGGCCTCTCGTACGGTTGGTCGTCTGCCTCCGGCACCGGATACTCAGGGTTCAACTCAAACCTTCCAGAGCGACGGTACCTCGAGTACATCAAGACGGGAACCAATCCGATCTCGTGGTCACTTGGCGTTCCCGACGGACAGTACGTCGTGCGGGCCGCAGCCGGCCGAAATAGCACGAAGTTTCGGGAGGTCACCGTCGATCTCACCGCCGAGGGCCAGACGCTCTTTAATGAGGTAACCACTCACGAAGCGTTCTATCGAACCAACGAGCTTGTCGGCCTATCGGTTTCCGACGGCGCACTCACGATCGAGCAGGGCGCAACCGGCTCGAACAAGACAAACCTTTACTTTGTAGAGGTGGTGACCCATGGCGCCGACTATCAACCGCCCTCAGCTCCGACCGATCTGACGGCGGACATGGTCCAGGCGATGACCCTGCAACTCCACTGGCGAGCGAGTCTTGATAACACATTGGTGAGCTACTACCGAGTATTTCAAGACGGAAACTACATCGGGCAGAGCACCGGCGGGCGATTCTTTGTGAATGGACTCAATCGAGACACTGCGTACGACTTCTCAGTCTCTGCGGTCGACGTCTATGGAAACGAGAGCGAGCGGAGTGAGGTAATCAGCGCCCGGACGAGCGGCAGCGCCTACGCTCGGACTCCCCGAACGAGTGCGTCAATTACCGTCGACGCGGTGATGGACGAGGCCGCTTGGGGCAGCGCCGTCAGCTACGCAGTCGACAATCTCGAGAACGGGGATCCGAGCCCGCCCGACAGCCCAGCCGATTTTTCCGCCTCGTTTCGCGTGCTCTGGGACGCAACCAACCTCTACCTCTTTGTCGACGTTGTGGACGATGTTCCCCTTGCTACGGACGGCCACAAGATCGAACTCTACTTTGATATGGGCAACGAGCGGTCGCTCGGTTACGATCTTGACGATCAACAGCTTGCTTTCGAGCTCGACAGTACGGAGAGCACCGATTGGGATCAGAATAACGACGCGGTTGAGACGATTCTTACGACCGCCGCGGGCCACTACGCGACGGCGATTCACGCGACGGGTTGGCGATTCGAAGCTGCCCTTCCGTGGAACGTTATCGATCTCGAGAATGAGTTCACCCCAGCGACCGGGGCGCGTATTGGCTTTGAGGTGCATGTCTCAGACGGCGACTCCGACTCTGGTCGCGACCACAAGTACGCCTGGTCGGAGGAGTTGTTCCGGGGCGCGTGGACCACTTCGCAGCGGTTTGGCACGCTCGTTCTCGAAAACTGAGTGAAGTGTCACGAGTCTTGTTTCCCCAAGGTTCGTGACACCAGCCAATATCCAGGGCTCCTGCGTTCGGTGTACATTTCACCTCTACAATGGGGTATCGAGAATTAGACCTTACCGTCCCACTTGAAGAATCGGATCAGCATATCCGTAAGCTCGTCGCACGAACGCTGCGAAGCGCTTCGGCCGAGTTCAGCTACGTCATCCTTCGCAAGAGCCTAGACGCCCGGAAGAAGACCGATCTTCACTGGACCGTTCGGGTCGGCGTGACGTCGCCGGCTATCAAGCAGCCTGCACCCGAAATCGAGCCGCCGCTCGTGATACCTCGCCCTCGTCCGGGCGCGGGTGCGACACCAGGTGCGGGTGCGCGCAACGGCGGCCGGGTGGTCGTGGTCGGCAACGGCCCGGCCGGCTTCTTTGCCGCGCTGGTGCTGCAAACCGCGGGGTGTTCCGTCACGCTGATCGATCGCGGAACGGAGGTCGACGAGCGGGCGACGCGCATCGAACAGTTCGAGACAACGGGACGCTTCGACCCGCTTGGTAACTACGCATTTGGAGAGGGTGGCGCCGGGACCTTCTCCGATGGCAAGCTCACCTCACGGACAAAGCGGATCTCGCGCGAGAAGGGTTTTGTACTCTCGAGTTTCGTCGATGCCGGGGCGCCGCAAGAGATCCGGTATCTCGCGCACCCGCACGTCGGGAGCGACAACCTGCGAACGGTGGTGCGAAACCTCTCGAGACTCTTTCGCGAACGAGGAGGGACGACGCTCTTCGAGACGGCGCTCGAGGATCTATCCATACGCGACGGTGTGGTCCGCGAGGCGATAACCTCGCGTGGCAGCCTGGACGCTGAGCACTTCGTGATAGCGCCCGGGCACTCCGCCTACGACACGTATCGGATGCTCAGTCGTCGCGGGGTGCAGTTTCGGAACAAAGGGTTCGCGCTCGGTTGCCGCGTCGAGCATCCGCAGGCGCTCATTAACGAGGCGCAGTGGGGCTTCCCTGAGGTGGCCGGCCTCGGCGCGGCCGAGTATCGGCTCTCTTCAGTCGGCGACGGGGTCTTGCCGGTCTACACCTTTTGCATGTGCCCCGGCGGTACCATCGTGCCGGCCGCCGCGACCGCCGACACGAACATCGTCAATGGAATGAGTCTCTTCGCGCGCGACGGCCGCCATGCAAACGCCGGGTGTCTTGCGAGCTTGAGCCCGCAGATGTTCTTCGGTGAGGAAGCATCGCCCGCCGCCACGCTTGACTGGCTCGAAGCGATCGAACGCTCCTTTGCCGAGTACGCGCCCGGATTTCGCGCGCCGGCGTGCGGCATCGAAGACTTCATCTCGCGCCGCGAACCGGGCTCACTCCGAGACTCGAGCTATCCCCTCGGACTCGCTCCCGCGCCGCTCTGGGAACTCTTGCCCGCCCCCGTGACCTCCGCGCTCACCTGCGGCCTCAAGGACTTTGCGCGGAGCATCCGCGGCTTCGAATCCGGCACCATCATGGGGCTCGAGAGCAAGAGCTCGGCGCCGATCCAGGTCGTGCGAGGCGAGGGCCACCTCTGCGTCGGCTTCACGAATCTCAGCGTCATTGGCGAGGGAAGCGGCTTCGCCGGCGGTATCATCAGCAGCGCCGTCGACGGCATCAAGTGCGCGATGGAAATGATCGCGCAAAGCGGGACTTTCCGGCCGGTCCGGGCGGCCCCGCCGATCGAAACCGGCACGGCCTTCGGGCAAGCCCTTTCTGTCCCTGCCGCTACGTCCCACTCGCTTGCCGTTAATCCGGTCGCCGACTACCGGCTCGAAACTCCGTGGGACTTACGCCTACCGATCCTTTGAATCGTCTCGAGAAGTAGAACTGGCTCTGATATCCCAACGACTGGCGATCGCAGCGACCGTCTCGGTCGTCGCAAGGAGCCGAACCTTGGCCAGTTCGATTCTGCGGAACTCGACATACTCCTGAAGCGTTTTGCCGAGTTCTTGGCGGAACAGGTGCGCGATGCCCGACGCAGACATTGCAGCGACACCGGCAAGATGCTCGACACTCAGCGAGTCCCCGATGTGCTCGGCGATGTACTGTAATACGCGCATGACACGAGCGTCGTACGCCGGCATGGGCCCTGACGGGGCGGCAGCGTCGGCAATGATCAGCAGTTCCGACAGCGCCGCCTGTGCCAGTAGATCTCGGTGGGCCAGGGCAGATTCGGCCCACCGTACCACGCGCAGCGCCGTCTGCTCGAGATCGTTCTCGAGCAGCGAACCCTCCGTTCGGCGTACCCGTATCCCGCGGGAAAGGCGGGTCCACTCGGTGTACGGTGCCCAGTCCGGTCGCATGTGAAAGTGAACCCACACCGTGTTCCACTCCTCGTGGCGGGTCGCGCCGAAGTCGTGCGGAGTTCCCGGTTCAAAGAGAAACACGTCGCCTCGGCCGGAGCGAAAGCGCTCGTCACCAGCGAGAAGTGTTCCCGATCCCCCGAGACAGATCTTCGCGAGCCAGTTCGCAGTTCCTTGCGATCGGTATGTCCAGTGCCCTCCCGGAAAGTCGAACTTACCCGCAACGATCGGCCTTCGGATGTCCCATAGGTACGGCGTGTCTTCGGGGCCCATGTGCAGAATAGAACATGATGACTGCGGCGAAGTGCATATGTATGGGCAGAATGGTACATGCACCTCGCACGTCCCTGCATAGCGTGTTCGCAGTCTCGGGGGGATACAGGCACAGAGCTGACGCTGTTCAGCGGGAGCAATCCCATGCGAGGTTGGTCCCAGTGTCGACGCTGTGGAAGTCGGGGCCGAAGTCTTTGGCGCACGGGGACACCGTGAGTTCGTGGTGCGAAGTGCGGGGTCCGTATCCGAGATGCTGATCTCAAAGGGCGTTCGGTACCGAGGCAATCCACGAGCTCACCCGCGGAACCGGTTGCGATTGCGCGATCGAGTTTTCAGGGGCGCTTCCCGGTCTTCGTGACGCCGTGCGCTCGGTGCGGTACAACGGACGTGTCGTTGCAAGCGGATTCTATCAGCCCGGTGCGCCGCTGCTCATGGTCTTCCGAGAGAGCTACCGAACGCTCCCAGTCGGCATCATCTATTTCTCGAGTCGATACACGACGAACCAGTCGCTCGTTGCTGCTGGTGTGACGATAACGACACTACCGATAGTGGCTGTCTACATCGCATTCCAACGGCGATTCATCGACGGTATCACGGTAGGTGCGCTCAAGTAGCGCGGGAGCCGACAATGACACGTATCGGAATAGTGGGGGCAGGATTCATGGGTCGAACCCATGCGCTCAACCTCTTGAAAATCGATGGGGTAGAAGTAGCGGCGCTCGTGAGCCATCCTGTCGACCAGGCCGAGCAACTCGCCACGGAAATCGGTGCGTCAATCGGCACCGAACCTCCAGCCTTTGGCTCGTTTCACCAGATGCTCGACTCCGTGCCGCTCGATGCCGTCTACTTCTGCGTGCCGCCTCGGACTCTCGGTCGAATGCCGATTGAGGCCGCGGAGAAGGGGATGCATCTGTTCATCGAGAAGCCGATCGCGCGGGAGATCGAGTCGCAGCGATCGGGCAAGCCGGTTCTCTTCCAGGCAACCTATCTCTGCAACAGTCTTCATGCTCCGTGGTGGCGAGATCGAACACTCTCGGGTGGGCAAGTCGTCGAGCAGGTCATCCATCTCTACGACCTCGCCGCGTACCTGTTCGGCGAGCCGTCGGCGGTTCACGGCAGAACCGGCAATCTCTGTCACGCCGACATCGAGGGCTACACGGTGGAAGACGTGAGCGCCGGTGATCTTACCTGGCCCGGTGGAGCGATGGGATCGATCTGCGCTACCAACTGTGCCGTTCCGGGTCGCTGGGACGCCATCCAAACCGGCAGGGCATCCCGTGTCCCTGTAGAATCAACCCTCGCTGGACTTGTCGCAGCACTCCAGGTCGCAGGGAGTTCGTAGCCAGAAGCGCCTCCCACACTTGCGCGAATTCAGACTTTATGGGATAACTGTTTTGTCGAGGAGG
>JBMCTC010000088.1:0-10390 GCA_048624115.1 Spirochaetota bacterium | reverse complement strand
CCATTCCGGCGAGATTGGACTTCGAAGTATGCTGCCGCTAACGGTGTCAGCGGGGTCCCCAGAAATGCCCGTAGCAATCTGGCCGATACCATCCGCCAAAATCACTGCCCATGTAACCTACCCGAGCATCATCCCCTCCAGCCTCAATACATCTCTTCCCGGATCGGCGACTGCGCCGCCTTTTTCACTACCCTAAAGGCGCTGCCTGAAACCCCTTAATCGACATTCTGCACCGTCCAATCTACAACTCGCAAACCCTCGACACGTTCAAACTCCCGAGTGTTGTTGGTGACCAGTACGAGGCCTTTACTCCGGGCGTGGCCTGCGATGTGAAGATCATTGACGCCGATTGGTTTCCCTTTTCGTTCAAGATCTGCTCGGATATCACCGTAATGGATAGCGGCATCGGAGTCGTATTGGAGTACATCCACACGAGTGGTGAAGTCTTCCACGATATGAAGATTGCGTTCAGGGGCAGCGCTTTTTTCGACGCCGTGAATCAACTCGGCAAACGTTATCGTGCTGATGCACATTTGGCCGACATGCCGATTGAAGACATCGCGAAGAGCGGGCGGCCGATGCTTTATCACATAGATCACGATGTTTGTGTCGAGCAGGAATCTTTTCATCTACAGAGATTCCCGATCACCTTGTTCCTGTGACGCCCGGTCGGACATGAAGTCGTCGGATGCTCCGTCTCCGGTTGCATCAAAGAAGTCATCCCACGTCTTGTGCAGCGGGGTAATAATGCGCGTTTCTCCGACAACTCGCACTACGACTCGCTTCACGTCGCCGGGGAAACGCGTATCTGCCGGTAACCGCACTGCCTGAGTTCTGTTGTTGTCGAACACAGATCCGATCTGCATACCATTGTCCTCCGAACACTGCTATATACATTATATATATAGCAAAAACTGATGACAACCGACGCGCTCTACCCAGGTGACCATATTCAGGGCTCCCATGAGAGATTCTGCGCCGCTGGTTACGTGTTCAACAACAGATCAACGGCTTGCTCCTCGGGAAGTGAGGAACCACGGGCGATCGCAGCCGCCAGTTCATCGTCCGACAGCACGCGTCGGAGTTCTGTTTCAAACTTTCCATGGCAAGTGGCATGCCCCATGTTGTCAAGAATGAGTAGTGGCACTCCCTACACGACCCCAGCACGGATGCGGCGGGCTGCCTCGACCATGTTTCGAAGCGAGGCGATGGTTTCGCGCCAGCCGCGTGTCTTGAGGCCGCAGTCGGGATTGACCCAGAGTCGATCGGCGGGGATTCGCTTGAGGGCGGCCGAAAGGAGACGTTCTATCTGCTCGACGCTTGGAACGAGTGGCGCGTGGATGTCGTAGATGCCCGGGCCCACGTCGTTCGGGTAGGCAACTCGCTCGAACCCCTCGAGAAGCCTCATTCGGGAGCGGGCCGCCTCGATCGTAATGACGTCGGCATCCATAGCAACAATCGAGTCGAGGATCTCGTTGAAGTCGGAGTAGCACATGTGGGTGTGGATCTGCGTCTGATTCGTCGCACCGCCTACGGCTAAGCGAAACACCGCGGGGGCCCACTCGAGATACGCCTCGCGCTCACGCTTGCGAAGCGGCACCCCCTCGCGAAGCGCCGGCTCGTCGACCTGTATGATCGGCAGTCCCGCCTTGTCGAGATCCGCGACCTCCTCGCGTAGGGCGAGCGCGATCTGAGTCGCGATCTCACGCTCACTGAGATCTTCGCGCGGGAACGACCACTTGAGGATCGTTATCGGACCGGTCAGCATGCCTTTTAGTGGTTTCCAGGTCAGCGACTTCGCGTAGGCAAGCCAGCGAACGGTCATCGGCCGTGGCCGCGAGATATCGCCATAAATCACCGGTGGGCGAACACATCGACTTCCATACGACTGCACCCAGCCGTGCTCGGTAATGACAAACCCTTCCAGTTGCTCGGCAAAATACTCGACCATGTCGGTGCGCTCCGCCTCCCCATGCACCAACACGTCAAGCCCGAGCGCCTCCTGCTCTTCGATGGTCCGTTTGATCTCAATCTCGATCGCCCGCTCGTATGCGCCGGTCGATTGCTTGCCGCGTCGCCACTCGCGTCGCGCGCGTCTTATCTCGGCCGTCTGCGGAAACGAGCCGATGGTGGTCGTCGGCAGCGGGGGCAGGTCGAGCCGCGCCGCCTGGAGGCGCCGACGCTCGGCGTAGGGAAGGCGCCTCGAGCGATCTTCCGCCGCTGACGAGGAGCGTTCGCGCACGTCTCGTACGTACGTCCTCGGATCGGCAGCCAGGGCGGCTCTCGCCGCGCGCGCCTCTTCGAGGATAGAGGCAATCGCGTCGCGACCGGAGGCCAGACCGCGCCCGAGCGCGACCACCTCGGCAAGCTTCTGGTCGGCGAAGGCAAGCGCGTTTCGAACAACCGGGTCGAGCTTCTGCTCGCGAGTGACATCGATCGGCACGTGCAGGAGCGAGCACGAGGGAGCTATCCACAGGCGATCGCCAAGCTGCTCTGCCCACGGTTCGAGCACGTCGAGCAGCGCCTCGAGGTCGGAGCGGAAGACACTTCGTCCGTTCACGATGCCTGCAGATACAACCAGATTGTCGCGGAGCTGTGGTACCACGCGGGCAAAGGCATTCATGTCGTCGAGGTGGATGCCATCAACAGAAAGTGAGGCAAGGAGCGACTCGTGTTGCTCCGCGAGTCCAAAGTAGCTTGCGACAAACGTACGCGCAGAAACAGCCTCGCCGGCGCGGGAGAGCCGTTCATAGGTCGAGCAATAGACTTCGGCCCAACTATCATCGAGATCAAGCGCAAGAGCCGGCTCGTCGAACTCGATCCAGGACACACGCTGCCCCGCCGCATGCACGATCTCGCAGGAAGCTTCTACGATTGAGTCAAAAAGTGCGGGCGCCGCCTGCGGGGTCAACCCAGCCAAGTAGAGGTAGGAGAGCGGTCCGAGCAGGACCGGCTTGGCATCGATCTGCGCGGCTTGTGCGGCCTCGATTTCCTCGAGAAGCGCGCTCGGGTCTGCACTCGCCCGGTCGCTCGCCGAGAGCTCGGGCCGGATGTAGTGGTAGTTCGTGTTGAACCACTTGGTCATCGGCGATGGTTCGAGATCACTTCCTTGGCGCTCGACTCCCCGTCCGACCGCAAAGGCAAGCTCGGTCTGGTCGCGCCGACCTCGGAGCTCTCGAAATCGCTCGGGCACGAGATCGAGCATGATCGTGGTTGCAAGCACGTGATCGTAGGGAGGGAACTCCCCGACCGGGATAAGGTCGATGCCTGCCGCCTGTTGGGTGCGCCATCGCTCCTCGCGAATCGCATGGAGCCTTCCATCGAGCTCGTCGCGGCTCATGGCTCCGTTCCAATACCGCTCGAGCGCGAACTTTGTCTCCCTGTTTCGTCCAATGCGCGGATAGCCGAGATTGTGCGTCATCTGGTGCACCTCCGACGCTCAGAATAGCAATCAATTGACATGACGATAATCGATATGTTGTCAATTGAATGATGAGGTTGATTCATGATTGAGCGCGAGCATCTCGAGATCATGCAGGCACTCGCGCGGCAAGGGACGCTTACGCGTGCAGCCGAAGAACTGCATCTAACACAATCCGCACTCTCGCACGCGATCCGCAGGCTCGAGGAGCAGGCGGGCGTAGCGCTCTGGCAGCGAGACGGCAGACGTCTGCGCCTGACCCAGGCGGGTGAGTATCTGCGCGGGCTCGCGGCACGAGTCGTTCCCCAGCTGGCCGAGGCGGATGGCGCCCTTGCGGATTACGCGCGGGGGGACCGAGGCCGCCTTCGGATCGGCATGGAATGCCACCCGTGTTACGAGTGGCTCCTCACTCGACTGCCTGCCTTTCTCGAGACGCATCCGCAGGTGGAAGTCGATGTAATCCAGCGCTTCCAGTTCTCCGGGCTCGACGCCCTTGTAAACCACGAAATCGATCTCTTGATTACCCCCGACCCCGTCACAACCGACGGGGTAACGTTCAAGCCGGTCTTTGGCTACGAGCTCCTCCTGATCGCCTCGCACGGCGTCGTCCCGCACTCGGCGTCCGCCGGCGAGAGCGTAGAGGCCGAGCTCTTCACCTCTCTCGACCTCCTGACCTATCCCGTCCCGCGAGACAGACTCGACCTCTTTACCCGTCTCTTGATTCCGGCGGGCGTCGAACCACGTTCCGTCCGAGCCGTCGAGGCCACCGAAGTCATGCTTGCTCTCGTACGCGCGGGACGCGGGGTCACGGCGATCCCCGACTGGCTCGTGCCCCGCCTCGGGAATGAAGTGCGGGCCTACCGGCTCGGCCGCGAGGGAGTCCACAAAGAGCTCTCGGTCGGCGTACGAGACGGCGACGCCGAGGTCCCGTACATCGAAGCGTGGACCGAACAAACTCGCTGACGGACGGTCGCCCTAAAACCTGTCGGCACGTCTACGAGGTGGGGCGAGGTTGCCTTCTTTCCAGTTGGATAGAACTCTGACAGTTCCTTTCGCTCGTCAATCTTCATGTTTCCTCCTGGGAAGGAGTATCAAGTCTCCCGTTACTGGAGGGTCAAGGGACTCTCGAGAAGCATTTTGGCCATAAGCCACGACACACTTGACGCACTCCACTGGTAGCATTATGCTACTGCTATGAAATCGCTACACATTCGCGATGTGGATGAGCGCGTTCTCGACCGGCTTCATCGACTGGCAAGACTGCATCATCGGTCTGTCCAAGGAGAGGTGCGTGCCATTCTCGAAGAGGCGGCGAGCTTCGCCCCGGAGGGAGCGGTTCCGCTTACGTTGGTAACGGTGGACACGGGACAATCCCCGTCCTGGTCGCGTTCCGAGATGTACGGCGATGAAGCGCGGTAGCACGATTCTGCTCGATACTAACGTGCTCCTGAGTGTAACCGACCGAGCGCGTCACGACCACGCATACTGTCGCGAAGTGTTCGAACGTACCGCCGATTGCGGCGTGCACCTCATGGTTATCGGACAGGTTCTGCGCGAGTACCTCGTTGTGGCAACCAGGCCGGTGGCCGCCAACGGCCTGGGCTTGCGCCCGACGCAAGCCGTCGCCAACATCAATCAGTTTCGAACCCTCGCCCATCTGCTTCCTGACACCCGTGAAGTCAGCGCGGAACTGATCGCGCTCGTAACCGAGCACGGGCTCGAGGGAACGAGAGTTCACGACGCAAACATCATTGCCGCGGCGCACTACCACCATCTCGACGCGATCGTTACCGCGAATACAAGTGATTACGAAGGAGTCTCTCGTACCCGACTTTTGACACCGAAAGAGGCAGCGACGACGATGCGAGATCTCTGAGTCGCGGGGCGGGTCCTGTCCTGGTTGGGCGGCCCGGCGCCTGCGGCGCCGTCGGGCTCTCCGCTGCAATTCCTCGCACCCGGCTCGTGGCCGGGTGCTGCGGGATTTCCGCTACGATCGCTGCCGCTACGTCTCGTTGTGGGGCGCTCCCCGGCGCGAGCCCGCTCGGTGATGGACGAGGGGGTCGCGGAAGAGGGCGAGTGGCGGGCCCGGCGGCGCGGAGCAAGCCGGGTAAGCCCGCCGCGGTGGCCGAAGGCCACGCCCTCTGAAGCGAGGGGGAGCAGTGGCACAGGCCGCCGCCGGTGGGTTGAGTCGCATCTACTGCGGCGCCGGCGCTCCCCCTCCCACACACCGTCGACTGGCGTGCTGCGGTCTCGTGAGTCTCAAAGACTACGCTTGAAGAACATGCACTCGACTCGGTCCTGTGTCTCTATCTTCGTTTGCTCAAAGCCGACTCGGCGGAGCACGCGCTGCGATCGGATGTTGGTCAAAAGCGTAACCGCCGATAGTGATCGGTACCCGGCTCGAGCAGCGAGCTTGATCATCAAAGACACTGCGTTGGTCATGTAGCCGGGAGCGGTGTTGCTTGCCCAGTAGCCAATCTCGGCGCCGTCGTCCGCGCTCTTGATGTCCATCACTCCAATGAGCTGATTGTCGTTGTTTCGAATCAAGAAGACAAACGACTCTTGAGTGCGCCAACCCGAGTAGCACAGGTCACGGAACGACTCGGCGGTGCCGAGAGTGTACGGCTTGCCACGAAGCATTCTCCGAAACAGCGTCTCGTAGATTTCGGGCTCCGAGCAGATCTCTACGATTCTCAAGAGATCATCTTGATCGATGGATCCTTCGTGGGCGGAAGAGACGAACGCGGGCGATTGATCTGGGAAGCGACGGATCTCGGCTCGTACTGGAGGATCAATTGTCGGCATCGGAGGGGGAGTTTAGCATAACTTCCGATGAGTCGTCTATTGCGCCGTAGAATAGCTTTTCGACTTCAGGATCGGGCCCGACAATGTCGGGATGTTGCGGCGTGGTTCAGAAGCCTGGGATGAGATTGCCGCGGTGGAGGCGATGAGCAACACTGTCCACGAACCGCAGATACCAAACGTTCTGCAGGCCGTCTCGGCCTTTGGCAAACCGACGGTCGCCGGCGAGCAACCGGCAGACCAAATTCCTCGTGGACTCCTACGCCGAGGACAACCGGCAATGACTCTACTACGACCGAGCCGAGCCCGGCCTCGAGCCCATCGCCCGTCACGATACCAGCTGGGCCGGATCATGGGTGATCTTCGCTGGAGCGACCCATGGGTAGTTGGCACCCACAAGCGGGGTGCAAAGCAGTAATCTATGCCCATGGATTTCTCCCGCGCTATCAGCGCTCATCCCATAATCGCCGCGGTACGAGACCTTAACCATCTTGCGGATGCAATAGAATCTCCGGTGCGCGTCGTGTTTCTCATGACCGGTGAGATTCTCTCCGTGGGGGACGCGATACGGGAGTTGCAGAAAGCCGGGAAGTGCGTCGTCGTGCATGTAGACCTCATTCGCGGCCTCTCTTCGGACAAGGAAGCCGTACGATTCCTCGCCAGAACTGCCGCTCCCGACGCTGTTGTTTCAACGAAGCTGCAGCTCCTTCAGGCAACGCGGAAGGAGGGCATCGCTGCAGTCCAGCAGTTGTTCATGATCGACACCCAGGCGTTTCACACCAGTGTCCGGCACGTCTCGGAGTTTCGTCCGGACGCGATAGAAATAATGCCTGGCCTCATGCCGCGCGTGATTGCAGATCTGGCCTCCGAAGTGGGCATACCCATCATCGCCGCAGGCCTCATCAAATCCTACAGCGAGGTGCAGAGCGCAATAGATGCAGGCGCAGTCGCGGCCGTAGTAGGAGACCGTACGCTCTGGCCGCTGGCGCTGGAGTAGGCGTCCGCGCTGGGTCTGGTTGAGCGAGCAGAAACCGGCTAATAAACATCTAATATTCCGCTAATCAAAGGATAACACATAGGAGACAACCTCCTTCATATATCCTGGGCGGAGCAAACGAGTAGATCCGGGTATGGTCACCTCGCAGACACTCACCAAAGGTGAGCTTGGAGGCCATACTCGGTTTTTTTTGTCCGTACAGTAACCATGGACCCGGCACCTGGGAAAACGGGCTCACAGATGCCGACTTTGAGGGAGGAAACAATGAAACGTTACCGCATGTCGATAGCCGCATTGCTGCTATCGATCAGTTTTTCGGCCGTGTTCGCAGGAGGCCAGACGGAGTCGTCTGAGACAGCCGGACCCGCAGCCGATCCGGCTTCTCTGAGTGGCGAAATCGTGTTTCAGCACGCTGCCGATCCCTGGCATGTCTCTTACTTCGAGCCGATCTTTGAAGCCTTTGCGGCGCGTTACCCGCAACTGGCTATAGAGTCGGTCGAACTCGCCGGAGGAGGCTACGAACAGCTCGCGCAACGGGTCTTGTTGAGCTCGGCTGCCGGAGACATCCCTGACGCGGCTCAGGTGGGATTCTCATTTCTGGACACGTTGGCTGGAAGTGGTCGGGCGGTGGCGCTTGACCCGTACATGCAGGCAGATGCAACGTACGACGCGCAAGGAATGCTGCCGGCTATGGCTGATCTTGGAGTATCCGACGGCCAGACGTACATGATTCCACTGGCAATGAGCACGCCGGTAGTCTACGTGAACGAGGCCGCATTTGAAGCGGCCGGCCTTGACCCGAATATGCCGATTCGAACTTGGAATGATCTTGTAGCCGCGTCCGAGGCGCTGAAGGCAACCGGTGTATTCGGGGTCTACTTCGCTTGGGAGATCACCGGCAACTGGATCTTCCAGACGCTTTTGGAGAATGCCGGAGCACGGATGGCTACCGCCGGTAATCCGGTAGCGTTCGCAGGCGACGAGGCGGTCGAGGCGATCTCATTCGTTCAGAACCTCGTTGAAGACGAGCTCATGCCTAGAGTATCAGATGGCGTGCCTCTGTTTCTCGGGGAGCAACTTGGGATGCTCGTATCCTCGAGCGCCGGACTGGAAGTCATCCGATCGATGGCCTCGTTTCCATTCCGGCTGATTCCCGTTCCAACGCAGGACGGCTCGCAACCGAGACTGCCGGCAGGTGGCGCGGGAGTGATGATGTTCGCTCCCGAGGGCCGTCGCCAGGCAACATGGGAGTTCCTGAAGTTTCTCGCCGGAGATGAGGCGTCCGGCTTTGTCGGTCGAAACAGCGGGTACCTCCCGGCAAATCAGCGTGTGCTCGAGGAGCTTCGATCGGAATCGGTAGCCGACCAGAACAGGCTCCTACTCTTGGATCAGGCACCCAGCGTAGTCCCTTGGCACTCCTGGCCCGGCGGGCGGGGAGCGGAAATCTCCAACAGAATTCACGAGGCCACGGAGGCCATCATAATTGGTGGCGCGGATGTTGGTCGGACGCTGACCGACGCAGCAACGGAAGTCGAAGCTCTGCTTCCGTAGTTCTCATGCATTTGGAAACGAAAAGGGGCGGGCCGGCAACGGCCCGCCGTCTGGTCCCGTATGTTCTGATATTTCCGTTCTTTGTTTTTCTCTCCGTCTTCCTGTTGTGGCCCGTGGGCTACTCCCTGTTTCTGAGTTTCACAGACTGGCGGTTGGGTTTTCTTGACCGATCGTTTATTGGCCTTGAGAATTACGTAAACATCTTTCGTCTCGAACGATCACGTGGCGCGCTGACCAACACCATTGGATTTGCCGTGGCCACTGTCAGCGTCGGCGCCTCACTGGGACTTGTTCTCGCTCTCGCGCTTCATGCATTGCCCAAGAGTCGTCGCCTGCTGCAGCTTGGGTTTGCGATCCCGGTTTTCTCCACTGCCGCCGCCATGGCGCTCATCTGGCGTCTGTTCTTTGACTCTCATTTTGGGGAGATCAACAAGCTGATGACGAGTTTGGGATTCGGCTCGGTGGACTGGCTCTATGAACCCACGACGGCGCGTATTGCGGTAGTCATCGTAGAGGTGTGGCGATCAACTGGATACGCGTTGCTTCTCTTTACCGCGGGCCTTTCAGCAATCCCGAGAGAGCTCCGCGAAGCGGCGGTAGTAGACGGCGCGTCCAGCCTCGCAGTGTTCCGAAGAGTCACCTGGCCGCTGCTCGCGCCGACCACGCTATTCGTCATGATCGTTCTAACGGCTCGCTCGTTTCAGTCGTTCGACGTTGTCCGCGTCCTCACCAACGGGGGTCCGCAGCGTTCGACGAAGCTGCTTGCACATATTCTGTTCGACGAGGCTTTCGTGTTTTTCAATACCGGATTTGCTAGCTCGCTTGCGATCGCGATGGCAGTGCTTGCGCTTTCTGTCGGTCTCCTTCAGTTCCAGGTTGACCGGAGGATTCATTACCGATGAGTCGAACGGAGACGCTCAGCCTTCATAAGTTCACCGCCGGACTGACAGCCTTCGTTCTGGCGATACTCTTCGTGTACCCATTCCTTTGGCAGATTCGCACCGCATTCTCCGACCCCGCCGCAATCATGAGCACAACGTGGAATCCAGGTACAATGAGGCTTACCATGTCAAACTTGGGCCGTGTACTTACTGAATCAGATATTCCTCGGTACATGCTCAACGGGCTGATCGTGGTCGTAGCCATACTTCTCGGCCAGCTTTGCATCGCAGTGCCGGCCGCCTTTGCCCTCGCCAGGTACAAGTTTCGTGGATCGTCGCTTCTCATGGCGGCGGTCATTGGCGCAATCGCATTCCCGGGCTTCGTTATGGCGGTGCCCAACTTCGTTCTTCTGGCAACTATCAACCTGTTGGATACTACGGCTGCTCTGGTGCTCCCGTTCTGGGGAAGCGCATTCGGCGTATTTCTCTTTCGGCAGGCGATCGCAAGAATCCCTCAGGATTTCCTGGACGCAGGTGTGATCGACGGATGCGGCATTCCTCGGTTGATAGCTCAGGTTGTGGCGCCCCTTGTAACCTCGCACCTCGTAACGTTTGCGCTCTTCAGTATCTCGGTTCACTGGAATGATCTGTTTTGGCCATTGGTTGTGATTCGCACCGGCCGCAAGCTTACTGCTTCCGCCGGTGTTCTGTTTTTCGCCAGCAGTGAGATGGGTACAG
>JBMCTC010000087.1:0-10398 GCA_048624115.1 Spirochaetota bacterium | reverse complement strand
CGGGTATTCCCGTCTCTTGTTCGCTTTCGTCTGAGGCGAACGGCGTCGCTTCCTTCTTCCGAACCCACATAGATCCAGCCCTCACCCGGCAACTCCACTACGAGTTCATCGAGAGGACCCGACACGCGCCGTTCGTCTCGGGGTGTAGCAACAGGTCGGGTGTTCGCGTGGCGTCGTTGCTCGGCCGGCGGATCGGTTCGCACCGGGGAAACAACAGCAGGCGAGCTTGACGACCCGCTCGAACGAGCCGGGGGCGAGGCGTCGGGAGTCTCGGGTGTTGCTGTGTCGGGTGGGGAGGCGGCGCCCGTCGAGACACGGTCGTCGGCCGGCTGCAGTGCCGGTGATTCTGCGCGTCGTGCGGGTTCATTCCGATCGGAGTCCGAATCTCGAGCCGAGATGCGTGGGTCGGCCGTGATCACTACGGCTTCCGTCGGCTCGGTCTCCGGTGCGGCCCGAGTCTCCACGCTGGCTTGCGGCGGAGGGACCGGTCCGGGGAGCTGCGCTGCAGGTGCCCGTTCACTGCCATTCTCCTGCTCGATGGCGTTTCCGGGGGCCGGTGGCACGAGTGAGAGATCGGGTTGCTCGAGACTCGGGTCAGACGCCGCTTGGTCCGGAGAGCCCAGGCTTTCATCAGGCGCCTGGAGATCGACCTTTGGAACCGCAGGTAGTGTTGTTGTCGAATTGCCCGTTGCGCATGAAGCAAGCGCTACGGTAACAAGAAAGATCCCTATGCCAACTCGCGATCGTTCCATTTCCCCTCCCAGAGAATGGCTGTCAGGCGGTCACGGCACCTCCTCTAGTATGGAGCGTACGTCCGCCTCAATCCGCTCTTTGAGGACTTCAATACCGATCTCGGTTGGGTCATACCAGTGCTCATCGACATCGTCGCTGGTCCAACGTTCCTTCCGAGGTCGATACGGAACCCAATCGAGTTGTGGAGTGTCCGCGTAATCGTCTGGAGCAACCAGGCGATCTGGAGTTATCCACTCGTACCGAATGGTTCGGGCGCCGCCCTCACTCATATCTTCGGCAGGTTGTCGGGAGAGCAAAACTGCTATCATTACAGTGAGGATGAGCACCGCGAGGCCGAGCGATCCGAATAGCAGGTGGTTTCGCGTGAGCTTGATCACCCGGCTGCGACCTTCTCCGTTCCGCCGATGCGGATTGCAATGACCTTCGAGACGCCGTGCTCTTCCATGGTCACGCCGAGCAGCGTCCGTGCGGCGGCCACCGTCTTTTTGTTGTGGGTGATAATGATAAACTGACTCGACTCTGCGAACTCCATTAGCATGCTCGTAAACCTACCGACGTTGCTCTCGTCGAGCGCGGCGTCAATTTCATCGAGGAGACAAAAGGGGCTCGGACGGACCATGTAGGTGGCGAACAGGAGCGCGACGGCGGTCATGCTGCGCTCTCCACCTGAGAGCAGTGCAATGTTCTCGAGCTTTTTGCCGGGGGGCTGCACGAAAATCTCTACTCCCGACTCGAGCATCGCATCTGGTTCGGATAGCCGGATCTCCGCGCGACCGCCGCCAAACAGACGTCGGAAGAGGCTATGAAAGTTCTTTTTGATCTGCTCGTAGGTCTTTGCGAACAGCGCCGCACTCTCGCTCTGGATCTCTTCGGTGACCCGTGCGAGATCCTCGCGGGCCTGCTTGAGATCCTCAAGCTGGCCGGAAAGAAACTCATAGCGCTCCTTCACCTCCTCGAACTCCTCGGGCGCAGCGAGATTCACCGCCCCGAGCTGCCGCTCTTGCTCGCGCAGTTCGGCAAGCTTTGAGCGCAGATCGCTCGGGGAAGCAGTGATCTCGAGCATTCTTGACTCGTGTTCGGTAAGCTCCTGGCTAAATCGTTCACGAAAGTTCTCATAGAGATTGCGGATTTCGGCGCTCGTCTCGGCAAGCTGCACCTGGGTCCGCTCAACCTCCGCCTGTGTCGTCCCGAGCTGCTCCATCTTTGTCTTGATGCCACGCTCGGCATCCGCGAGATTCTTGTTCTTCTGTGATATTTCCTGCTCGAGGTCCTTCTGCTGCTTTTCGAGCTCTTTCTCCTGCTGAGCGATACCCCGTAGCTCCTCGGTGAGCGACTCGATCCGCGCGTTCGTTGTCGCGAGACGATTCTTATCGGTCTCGAGCTCCTCGATGTGACGCGCCATGCTGCGTTCCTGCTCGTCGACAGCTGAATGCCTCTGGCTCGCGGTCTCCTTCATTGCTGACACCTGTGTGGTCATTCGGACTTGATTGACCCGAAGATCCTCGAGCGTCCCGCGATACTCTTGAATCCTTCCGCTGAGCGTTCCGTTCTCTTGGTTGAGCTCGGCTATCTGACTGCGTGAGCGCCGCACCGACTCACGGCTCTCGAGAAGAGCCGTGTCGAGCTCTCGCTTTCTCGTAATGATTCCCTCTGGCGCGAGAAAATCATCGAGAAAGCTGGGGATGTTCTGTTCGTACTCGGAGAAGAGCCGTCTCAGCGTGCCGATACGATCTACGAGTTCGCCAAAGCCCTCGCTCGCGAGCTCAGAAATCGTCTCGCTCGCTCCCGCGGCAATGGCGTCATGTATCTGAGCGTTGCGAGAACCGACGTCGCGTGTCAATCGATCGAGCTCTTGGTGCAGGTGAGCAGACTTCTCGTCTCGTTGCGCGCGCGAGTAACCGGAACTCGCAAGCGCTTCGTCGAGTTCGTGAACGATGTCGTCGGTCAGCTCGCGCAAATCGTTCTCGAACTCAGTTTGCTTGCCCTCTGCGTCGGCAATCGCATTCTCGAGACGTTCAATTTCGGCCTTGTTCTCGTCGATTCGTTGCCCGGCGTGCTTTACGTGCTGCTCAAACGTCTCGATGTTCTCCGCAACGTCCGCCACGCGAGCCTCGTACTCGGCTACGCTCGCCTCGATTTCCTCGATTTCGGTGCGAAGCTGAGAAATCCGGTGCTCGATAGCGACGCGCCGGTTTTCATCGCCGGCAATTTTCTGTGTGAGCTCATCGATGCGCTCTTTGTGAATGCGGATTTGGTTCTCGCGATTGTTCTTCTCGAGTTCCACGCCGTAGAGGCGCTTCTGATGCTCGATCAGCTTTGACTCCATCGAGTTCACGACGTCAAGGCTCTCTTCGAGGTTCTCATTTATCCTGTCGATCTCGGTTCGAAGATTGTCTCGTGCTATCGTCTTTTCTTCGACCTGCTTCTGACGGCGATCGCGCATCTCGACGTGATTCTTGAGACGAAGGAGCGTGACGTCTCGCTCGACGAAAAAGCTCTCATCGCGTATGCGCCGGTACTCGAGGGTTTTCTCGGCTTGTTTTCTCAGGCTCTCGTAAGATCGCCCGACTTCCTTGAGAATGCCCTCGACCTGCCGCATGTTCTCCTCGGTCCGCTCGAGCTTCCGTTCGGCTTCCCGTCCGCGTGCCTTATACTTAGTGATCCCCGCGGCTTCCTCGAAGATCAGCCGGCGTTCCTCGGGCTTCGTGGAGAGGATTTGGTCGATCTTACCCTGCTCCATGATGCTATACGCGCTTTTTCCGATGCCGGTATCAAAAAAGAGTTCCCGAACCTCACGGAGCCGCACGGCGTTTCCATTGACGTAGTACTCGCTGTCTCCACTGCGAAAGAGCCGCCTGCGGATTGATATCTCAGGGGTATCGAGCGGCAGTAGCCCCTCGTCGTTGGCGAGAACGAGCTCGACCTCAGCGACGCTGAGTGCCTTGCGATTCTCGGTACCGTTAAAGATGACGTCTTCCATCCGCTCGGCGCGAAGACTCTTGGTCGCTTGTTCGCCCAAGACCCACTTGATCGCGTCGACAACGTTGCTCTTCCCACAGCCATTTGGGCCGAGCAAGGCGGAGATACCATCGGTGAACTCGATTCGAGCACGATCTGCGAACGACTTGAAGCCGAATAATTCAATGCTCTTTAAGAACAAGAGTGCTCCCTCATATCCTCGCTACACTACAGACGTCGATCGCTGCGGTCAACACTCACGTTGATCCGGTCAACGGCGTCAATTTGGCGTACTCCACAGATCCGCTCCGGGTACGCGGCAAGCGGGGCAAGACAACGACCTCCGAGGGGCGTTGCTCAGGCGCGAGCTTATGTAGGAGATCGAGCAGGCGAGCCCGGAGCACTCCGTGGTCAATGTCACGCGAGAGCGGTTCCACAAACGCCGTTGAGGCGAGCGTTGTCGAGCCGCGAACAAGAACCACGTCACGCACATCCGGGTGCTCGGCGATTACGATCTCGGTGTACCCGTGGAGCGATGTTCGGCCGTCGCGGAGCGGTTCGATTCGCTGGATCACATAGAGAAACCCGTCCGCATCCATTGTACCGATGTCACCGGTGGCCAGCCACGTTCGCTGGTCTCGATCCACGCAGAGCGCAGACCGCGTGCCCGATTCGTCGTCCAAGTAACCGCCCATGACAGTTGGACCGCTCACGAAGATCTCTCCGGGTGTATCGGCGGGTACCCACTTCGGGGGCACTCCCCTTCGGACGGCTCGTGGGCTCCGGGTCTCGCCGACTCGAATCTCAGTATCCGGGTACGGTACGCCGACGCTCCGAGGCCGGCTCACCCCCTCGGGCATCGTCGCGCAGGCAGCTACCGTTTCTGTGAGTCCATACCCCTCGCGAATCGTAACCGCACCTCCTGAGGCGCGCACGAAGCGCTCGAACTCCTGGCGCACGCCGGTTGTCAATCGGCTCCCGCCCGAGAACGCGCCCATGAGCGCCCGATGGTTCGCCTTTCGAAAGGAGCGTTCATCAATGAGTCGGGCGTAGGTGCTCGGGTGTGCGATGACGTACTCGGGGCGTCGGACTTGAATGGTCTTCGCCAGCAGCGAAGGCGTCCAGAACGGGAGATAGATTGCACGCGCGCCAGACAGAATGGGCGCGTGAATAAGTGAGTTCAATCCAAACCCGTGTGAGAATGGAATAACGCCCACGACTTTTTGGTTGGTCAGGAGCGGCCCCTGCATCCTCGTTTGGAGCGCGGCCGCATTGAGCTGCGCATCTCCGTGCAGCACCCCGCGAGGTGTGCTGCTTGTCCCGCTCGTAACGAGAATCACCGCCGTCTCATCTGGACCATGCAGAGATTGGACTGAGGGAACTTCCGAGAGATTTCCGCGGCTGAGCAGAGCTCGCCAGGAAAAGCATGGCGCGGTTTCTCCTGTGTCGCGCTCTAATGAGTTCGGCATCACCTGGCTCAGAGCAAGAACGTGCCGGTTTCCCAGCGAATCGCTCCGTCGGCGGAGCAGTCGGCGAACGTGAGCCTTTGAACCAAAGTCAAGAAGTGAGCATTGGATGATACCCGCAAGGTTCCGGCCGCAGAGGTGGGAAATCTTTGACACGTGTTCCTCGAGGCAGAAAACCCACTCGGGGCGAACGAGATGCAGAAACTGAGAGAGTGCTACATCCGACTCGTCTGGGTCAAAGGGGCTGACGATCGCGCCGATTCGATTGGCTGCGTAGAGTGCAACGGGAACATGCGGAGACGAGGGAAGCACAAGCGCGATGCGCATCGTACGCCTGACTCCGAGTTGGTAGAGCCCCGCTGCGACCGACTCGGTCTGACGAAGCAGTTGTCCGTAGCTGATCTTTCGGTCAAGAAACTCGACCGCGGTTGACTGCGCGTGCGCTTTGGCTGACTCAGCGAAAAGCTCGAAAATCGTATTTGAAGGGTATTCGAGAGAGGACGGCATTTCGCCGTAGAACCGAACCCAGGGTTGGTTGGACATCGTATTCGACTATAGTTGGTGGCGCAGCAGATGTAAAGAATCGTTCGATTCTGCTAATCTCGGTCTCGTGGTTATATGTGGCGTAGATGAGGCCGGCCGCGGACCCTTGGCTGGTCCGGTGACCGCGGCGGCGGTCGTTCTGAGCTCAAGTTTCCCGCGCGATGAACTCGGTGATTCGAAGCGGCTCTCGCCGGCGCGGCGAGCGGAACTCGAGCCTCTTATCAAGAATACGGCGTGGTTGTGGGGCGTAGGATGGGCGAGCCATCGCGAGATCGACGGTCTGAACATTCTCAAAGCGTCTCACCTGGCGATGGAACGTGCCGTACGCGCGCTTCTCGCTGAGAGTCGGTTGAGAGGGCGTGGAGCGGTCGAGCTTGATCCCGCTATGCTCCACGGCATTGTGGATGGGTCAATCACGCCGAGTTTGCCGATCTCCGCCGAATGCGTCGTAAAGGCGGACGCGTCAGTGCCCGAAGTCATGGCGGCGAGCATTTTGGCCAAGGAGGCACGCGACCGATGGATGATCGCCTACGACCGTATCGAGCCAAACTACGAGTTTTATCAGCACAAAGGCTACCCTACCCGGCGTCATCGGGCGCTCATCGAGTGCTACGGACCATCAGCCATTCACCGGCACTCATTCTCGAGCAAGCAAGCTACGTGTGCGTTTGATGCTCCTTGATTACTTCGAAGAGACGATTCACGCCCCGTTGAAATCTGTCGAAATCTTCTTCGAAAACCACGACTTGGTGTCTCTCAAACTCCGCTTCGTGTCGCTTACTCTCGACGACCGCGATGTAGAGTTCACCCTTACGGTTCTCTTTAAGGTTTAGGAAGTAGGTTCGGTTTTCATTCGTGCTCGGTATCTTGACCGAGTATACTTCGCCACGTTGGCCCATGGAATAAGGCTACCGGCAAACCCGCTGCGGGTCAAAGCGTCGGACGAGCTTCTTCTTTAAAACTCGCCATTGACATGCCCGGCGCAAATTGATATCTCTTACGGACTACGCGACCGTCGTATAATGGCTATTACCTCAGCCTTCCAAGCTGATGATGTGGGTTCGATTCCCATCGGTCGCTTTGAGGGGCGACACAATGAACTCTGGCCAGATTCCGACAGATTCTTCTGGTGAGCCCATTCCCGCCGTACTCGACGGCTACTTTCTGGTTTCCGAGACCGAGCTTGTTGATCCGAATTTCTTGCGGACAGTTGTACTCATCGTAAGTCATAGCGAAGAGGGTGCCTTCGGCCTTGTCGTAAATCGACCGTCCGATGTCTCCCTTGGCGAGATCATTGCCGACTACGAGAACGATCCGCTCGGAGGGGCTACGGCATTTGTGGGGGGGCCGGTCGAACAGCACTATTTGTTCACGCTTCACTCGGGCATACCTCGTGAGGCGCAGAGTGAGTACGCCCTGACGCCAACCGGGGGCATTGTCTTTGAACCCGCCTTTGGGTCGATCGGTGAGTATCTGCGAAAGACGTGGATCCATCTACCTCCCGGCCAGCGCCCCACTTTCAACTTCTATCTTGGCTACGCCGGATGGTCTCCCGGGCAACTCGAGCGCGAGATCGCCCAGGGCGCCTGGCTTGTTATACCTGCAGACCCGGGCATTGTCTTTCATACCAACCCTGAAGAAGGCTGGCAGGCCGCGCTGCGGCAGAAAGGCGGCCTGTACGAGATCATCGCCCAAACAGGCTTCAAGCCGTCGCTCAATTGACTACCATTTCGCTTACTTTTAGCTGTCGCTTGTCGGCGAACTGGGCGCCGCGGGCCTGGAACGCGCTGTCTCCGAGACGGGGGCGCCGCTCGAGGTCGCGGCGGTGGCGGCAGCTGGCCCGATCGGCAGCTGGGTCCTCGCGATCGGTGCAACCACTGCGCTTGTTGGGGTGTTGCTGAACTTGATTCTCGGCTTGAGTCGGGTCGTGTTTGTTGGCCATGGTGCGCCGAGGCGACACGCCACGCGTCTTTCAACGACTCTCGACTTCGAGCAATCCAACTGCGGCTGTTGTTGGTGTCAGACTTTTCGTGGCGCTACTGACCCTGCTCGGAGATATTCGAGTCGCGTGGTCATTCTCTGCCGTGACGGTGTTGACCTACTACGCGCTGACTAATCTCTCTGCCCTATCGCTGCCGGCCGAGCATCGGCTCTTTCCGCGATGGGTCAGTTGGTTGGGACTTACCGGTTGCATCGGCCTTGCGGCGTTTGTCGACGCAACAATCGTGTTGTGGCGGGCTATTGTCGCCGCCGCTGGTCTGGTTTGCCGTTGCGTCGGGTCTACGCCGGTCAAAATCCTTACAGCTACGCCAAGTCGGTGTAGATCTTGTAGCGCTTGATCAGCGTCTCGCGAATTACCCAGGTGCAGTCGAGTCCGGCCGGAAGCGTAACAAGATCTCCGGACTCGATTTCGATGTTACCGTCTTCCGTCTCGATACGAGCGCTTCCCTGCTCGATGTACGCGACCTCGGTCGCATCGTAGTGCCAGGAAACGCGGGCCACAGAGCGCTCGGAGCGAGGCCATTCGAGAATGCCCCGCCGCTCCGCCTCGTCTGTTCCGATCGTTTCGGTTTGAATTGTCATACATACCTCGTGAGTCCCTCGGCCGGGCCACCCAACTCACGAGGATCGGTTTTCACGTGAGATATGTCAAGGAGAAGGAGCATCGAAAATCTGAATATCGTAGGTCGAGGGTGTCCTGATCGGATCAAAGGTGCACGAAGTGGCGGCCGGTAGCCACCGGCCGCTGATCTTGGCTACAGGTTCATCAACGAGTCTAGTACTGCCTGTGCACGATTTCGAACGATCGTGATGTATCGGTAGTTGGAGCTGATGTCGAGTATCAATCCAATTGCGTCACGCAGTTGATCGGGATCCTCGAACTCCATTCCTGCTTCAAAGAGCGCTTCCATCGCCAGAAGAGCCGACATGGCGAGGTTGTTATCAGGAGTGATCTTTGCATTCTCTCGAGTGAGCGTGAACACGATGTGGTCCGCAACCGCGTCTGTGTTATCTTCCGGCCCAATCTTACCGAGTGCGTAGATCGCTTCAGCGAGCACCATGGGTTCGGGATCTTCGCGAATCATCAACAGCAGAACTTCCTGTGCCTCACGACCGCCGACATCACCGAGCAGCGATGCGGCACGGGCTCGGACGACAGGATAGTTGTTGACCACTCGCCCTTCCGATCGCACCTCGTTACTGGTGCCTTCCGTCGCAAGCAGCTTGATAACGTCGAACATTTCCGGCGATGTATCCAGTCCGCCGTTCTCGTGCATCTCTGCCACGGTGTCCAGTGCGAGCAGCTTGCTCTCGCGGTCGGTTGCTCGTGCTTGGCTTCTGAGGATCTGAAGCTCAATCTGCTGCCGAAGGAAAACATCCTCGATCGTAGACGCGCGTTCCTGATCGTCTTCGCCGTCCTGTGCAAAAACGGAGACGCTGGCGATTGCGCCAACCAGCATCAAGACAAGAATCTTCTTCATTGCATGCTCCCCTTCAGCCGACTCCGTTCGGCTTACGTGTTTGTTTCAGAGGGTGGTTCTTTAAACGTGTCAATTTGCCACTGCCCGTCGGTTTTCCGCAACAAATAAAGTATAACACTCTCACCACGAAAAACGGTTACCGCCTCAACTAGACTATCGGAATAAAACACTAAACTATCGAGCCTTGCGCGAGCCCGCGAGGGACGAACGACCTGTTGAAAGTAGTCGCGTAGGCTTCGTAATCGAATACCATTCTGCGCGAGAACGGGTTGTCGCGAGAGTTCGCTAAGCACCGCGGGGTCGCCGTGATAGTGGATATAGTCCTCGGTTAGGTACTCACGCCACGCGTCGAAATCGCCCCGTTGGATTATGGCGTTCAGCTCGTTGATTACCGCTTCAACCTCTTCGAATGCTCTGTTGTAGACCTCTTCCGGAACCTCGATCGGACCAGTCACGACCTGGTCGTCGGCAGGGTCTTGGTCTTGCGGCTCGGGGTCTCCATCGTCTTCTCCATCCGGCACGTCTTCGACAGAGGGGGCGCTGGGCGGCTCAGCGTCTTCGTTGATAGTGGTGGCAGGTCCTTCCGGCTTATCCGGCGGCACGCTCTGGCACGCGGCGAGAAGTAAGAGAATAGTAATGATGAGAGCACAGCGGCGCACCATGCTCGCAGTGTAGTCAACAGAACGCCGTTATGTCAAACAAAGAAATTCGCTCCAAAAGCAGAATAGCACAAGATGTGTTCGGTAGGGTATACTCATTGTAATGTCCACCAGTGCGGATGCTCTGAAGATCCTACAATCGTTGGTAAAGCGGATGCGCACCGCAAAAGTCGCCTACCCGGCTCTTGTTACGTATGCAGAGAAGTATCTCGCTCATGCGGCCGACGAAGACGCGAGTTTGGAAGACTTTGCCGATAACCCGTCCAACACAATGACCGCCTATCTCATTCAGCTCGAGAAAGAGGGGCGCGTAGAGCTTTCCTACACGAATGGTGCCATTACGACCGTCTACTACCCCGAGTACTACGCGGCCCTCGTACGCCGAGCATACGACCGAATGGACGTGCAACCGGAACGCCCCTTCCCACGGGACGACTCGCTTGGCGTGGACGTGCCGCCCGACATCGTGTACCCCGTCGACATAAAGGCTGATTTTGTGAGTTGGATTGCTCGCGACATGGCGCACGGAAAGAGCAG
>JBMCTC010000086.1:0-10466 GCA_048624115.1 Spirochaetota bacterium | reverse complement strand
CAATCATGTTCAGGATTGTCGATTTACCGGAGCCTGACGGACCGGCTATCGAGATAAAGTCTCCGCGCTCGATCTCGAAGCTCACACCGTTTACGGCCTTTACCTCCGTCTCACCGAGGGGGTAGATCTTGTGTACGTTCTCTAGAGTGACAATGCTCATAGGTTTCCTTGGCTTCCTTGTTATAGTCGGAAAGATACCAAGGCAAGAACCAAACGTCTTGTTAGGAAGTACTTGTATCTCCAATTCTTCCCATTCTGAGGCAGTCTTGGCCTATGTCTCGCTCTTGACGATAGATAGGTCGCGGGGTACTTTCCAAAAAACAAGCAGAGTTTGAGGAATTCATGGGTAAGCACGGAGACTCGGAAGATCAGGCGAAGGTCGAACAAGAGGGATCGGCCGACGGCGACGCCGTAGACGTAGAGCAGTCTGCGAAAGAGACGGAAACAACGGAGACGAGCGAGGTGTCCGTCCTCGACGAACGAGTGAAAGAACTCCAGGGCGAAATACAAGAGCTCACGGACCAGTTGTTACGCAAGAGCGCCGATTTTGACAACTATCGAAAGCGCATGCTACGCGAGAGGGAGGAGTTCGCTTCCTCCGCAAACCGCGAGCTTCTTCTCGATCTCTTGCCAATCGTTGACGATTTCGAACGTGCGATCAAATCAACAGAAGACTCGAGCGATTTTGAGGCGCTGCACAACGGTGTCTCGATGATCGAGAAGCAGTTCGTCTCCATGCTCGAGCGAAAGTGGAAGCTCACTCGCTTTGACAGCGTCGGTGAGGAGTTCGATCCTCAGCGCCACGAAGCAATGATGACCGAAGAGCGAGCAGATCATGATCAATCGATGGTGCTCGAAGACTTTCAAAAAGGATATCTTCTAAACGAGAAAGTTCTGCGACCCGCGAAGGTGAAAGTATCGGTACCAGTTGCGGGCGGGCAGCAATCAGAACATGAACAGTCAGTTGACGAGGCCGGCGAACAGGCGTCCGAGTAGCTCTGCTGCTCGGACGGTGCTAGGCCCTTTCTAAAGGAGAATGTATGGGTAGGATCATCGGAATTGATCTCGGAACAACAAACTCGTGTGTTGCCGTCATGGAGGGCGGGGAACCGGTTGTTATCCAGAACGCAGAGGGGCAGCGCACGACGCCCTCGATGGTAGCATTTACGAACAAGGAAGAACGACTCGTCGGTCAGCCGGCGAAGAACCAAATGGTGACCAATCCGGAGAACACCATCTTCTCCATCAAGCGGTTTATGGGTCGCCGGTTCGGAGAGGTCGAGGAAGAAATCTCGATGGTTCCGTACAAGATTGTGCAGGACCCGTCTGGTGGCGCCCGTGTCCAGGTAAGTGACAAGCAGTTTTCTCCACCGGAAATCTCCGCCGCCATTCTCCAGAAGATGAAAGAAACGGCGCAGGATTACCTCGGGGAAGAGGTAACCGAAGCCGTCATTACGGTCCCTGCGTACTTCAACGACGCACAGCGCCAGGCAACGAAAGACGCCGGTCGTATTGCGGGGCTGGAAGTGAAGCGTATCGTCAACGAGCCTACCGCGGCGAGTCTTGCCTACGGCTTCGGAAAAGAGAAGAAGGACGAAAAGATCGCGGTCTACGATCTTGGTGGCGGTACCTTCGATATTTCGATCCTCGAGCTCGGCGACGGTGTCTTCGAGGTCAAGAGCACAAACGGTGACACGCACCTTGGTGGCGACAACTTCGATCAGCGGATCATCGATTGGCTCGTAGAGAGCTTCAAGAGTGACTATGGGATCGACCTCGCACAGGATCGCATGGCACTGCAGCGACTCAAGGAGGCTTCCGAGAAGGCCAAGAAAGAACTCTCGAGTACTCAGCAGACCGACATCAACCTCCCTTTTATTACCGCGGACTCGAGCGGCCCAAAGCACCTCCAGTACAACCTCTCTCGCGCGAAGTTCGAGCAAATGGTGAGCGACCTCGTGAACAAGACCACCGAGCCTTGTAAGCAGGCACTCAAGGATGCCGGAATTGCCCCGAGCGAGATCGACGAGGTTATCCTCGTGGGTGGCTCGACGCGTATGCCGGCGGTTCAGAAGGTCGTGAAGGAACTCTTTGGTCGTGATCCCCACAAGGGTGTCAATCCGGATGAGGTCGTTGCCGTTGGTGCAGCCATTCAGGGTGGTATTCTCGGCGGAGACGTGAAGGATGTTCTGCTGCTCGACGTTACCCCGCTCTCGTTGGGAATCGAGACGCTCGGCGGTGTGTTCACCAAGCTGATCGAGCGAAACACCACCATACCGACACGAAAGAGCCAGATCTTCAGCACCGCCGCAGATAATCAAACTGCGGTGAGCATTCACGTGCTCCAGGGCGAACGGGAGATGGCTGCCCAGAACCGGACGCTCGGCAGGTTCGACCTGGCAGATATTCCGCCGGCTCCTCGAGGCGTACCTCAGATTGAGGTCGCATTTGACATTGACGCAAATGGCATCGTCCACGTTTCTGCGAAGGATCTCGGGACTGGGAAAGAGCAGAAAATCCGAATCGAGACCTCCTCGGGTCTGTCGGAGGATGAGATCGATCGGATGGTTAAAGAGGCGGAGGCGAACGCCGACACCGACAAGAAGGCAAAAGCGGCGGCCGAAGCACGTAATGAAGCCGACAGCTTGGTGTACAACACCGAGAAGCTTCTGAAGGATAATGCTGACAAGATCGAAGCCTCAGACAAAGAGAAGGTTGAGGCTGCGGTTGCCGAATTGAAGAGTGCAATCGAGTCGGGAGAATCCGAGGCGATACGACAGAAGATCGATGCTCTCAATCAGACGATGCATCCTATCGCGGAGAAGATATACTCGCAGACTCAGGGTCAGCCGAGCGAAGAGGGTGCGGCGGAGCAGCCCGAAGACAAGGCGTCCGGCGGCGAAAAGAGTGCTGGTAACTCGGACGCTGAGGATGTCGATTACGAGGTCGTTGACGACGACGACAAGAGTTAACAGTGGCTAAGCGCGACTACTACGAGGTCCTCGGCGTCGAACGCGGCGCGTCCAAAGAGGACATAAAAAAAGCGTATCGCAAGATCGCAGTAGCGAATCACCCGGACAGAAATCCGGGTGATTCAGCAGCCGAGGAGCGCTTCAAAGAGGCAACCGAGGCGTACGAGGTTCTTGCCGATGAAAAGAAGCGGCAGGCGTACGACCAGTTTGGTTTCGCGGGCGTGGAAGGCATGGGCGGTGGCGCCGGTGCTCAGGACTTCTCGTCGGTGTTCCGAGATTTCGAGGACATCTTTGGCGACATGGGCGGCGGATTCGGCGGCATCTTTGACCAATTCTTCGGTGGAAGCCGTAGGCGGGGCGGAAGGCGAGACACAGTTCAGCGTGGCGCAGATTTGCGCTACGATCTTCGCGTTTCGTTCAAAGACGCTGCGTTTGGCACAAAGGCTGAAATCAGCTATCCGAAAGAGATTGGGTGCGATCGGTGTAAAGGAAGCGGTGCTGAGCCCGGCAGCGGTAGCAAGACGTGCCCAACGTGTGGCGGGGCCGGACAGGTTCGCCGTAACTCTGGATTCTTCTCGATCGCAAGTACGTGCCCGACCTGCCAAGGCGAAGGCACCATTGTCGAGAAACCGTGCACCAAGTGTGGTGGTTCCGGGCAGCTCAAGAAGAACCAAAAAATAAACGTCAGCATACCTGCCGGTGTAGACGACGGGCGAAGGATCCGTATACCCGAGCAGGGAGATGCAGGTCCGAAAGGTGGCCCCCCGGGTGATCTTTATGTGGTGATCAGAGTTAAGCCGCACGAGTTCTTCGAACGAGACGGCTACGATTTGTACTGCGTTGTTCCAATCACATATACCCAGGCGGCGCTCGGTGCCGATATCCATGTCCCGACGCTCGAGGGGAAAAAGGTCAAAGTGAAAATTCCCTCCGGGACGCAGAACAATAAAATACTGCGACTTCGAAATGAGGGAGTACCTCAGACTGGTGCGTCTCGTCGTGGCGACATGTACATCCGCATCCTCGTTACGATACCGCAAAAGCTCTCATCGAAGGAGAGGTCACTGCTCAAGGAGCTGGCGGATCTCGAATCAGATAACTCTTCACCCACACCGGTCCCACTGTCCGATCTGCGGTGACGTAGAATGACGAACGGGAGCAGTCGACGTAGACGGAAACGCATGCGAGACTCCGGCATTCAGAGCCGGATGGTTGGCACGTTTCTCCTGGCGATTGTTCTCAGCTTTGTCATTTTTAGCATCGGATTTGCCGCGTATTATTGGGGGGCGTATCTCGCCGGGCAAAACCTCTTTCGAGAGTTCATTATCGTCTATCGGCAAATAGAGGAGACTATCGAGGTCGAGGTTGACGGGCGCCCCATTCAGCAGCGTACCTACAGGGTCGAGGCAATGCCGGAGACGACCCGGCTCGAACTGATTCTGCCGCCCATTCTGATCAACAACGTTCTTCTCGCGATCGTTCTTGCGCTTCTTGCAGTCCGCTACTCTCACCGTTTTGCCGGTCCGCTCTACCGTATGTCTACCGATATCCGCCGCGTACTCGCGGGTGAGGAGAACGTACGAATCCGCCTTCGCAAGAACGATGAGCTGCGCGAGCTGGCCTCTCGCATCAATGCGATTCTTGACGCGCTCGAACGGGCAGAACGACGTGACCAGACAGGCGGGGTAAAAACGGAATGACCTGAGCAAGAGCCGGCACCGGGTGACGATTGTGATACTTCACCCGGTATGCTTCCGTTTTGCTTCTGAACTGCCGAGACTAAATGTGTGAACCGAAAGAATTTACTGCTGCTTCTCCTTGTTGCGTCCACAGCCGGTCTTGCCGCGGAGTCGACGTATCCCGACCGTAGGCAACCTGCCGCATGGCAGCTCATACCGGTCGATGAGTACGTCGACACGGAGTGGCTCACGCTCGATCGGAACGAGGACGGGAAGATAGATTACGCCGTGCTCGTGAGTCGGACAGGCGACAAGATTCGGGAAGCCATGGATTTCAACTACGACGGCATGATGGACGACTTCTACATGTATGAGAACAATGTTCTCAAACGTGAGGAAATTGACTCGAATTACGATGGCAAGATCGACATCTGGATCTACTTGAACCGAGGCGTCTACATCCGAATGTTGGAACGCGATACCGATTTCGACGGCGTGATCGACGAGCGAACAGAGTATGCCGACGAAGCGGAGTAGATTCCTTACGGCGCATCGAGCCGTGCGAGAGGCCATAGAGTCGGGGAGCGTAATCGCGCTGATTATCGGCTCGAGTACGCCGACCTCGCATGAGCTTGCTGACCTTGCTGCTCGCAACGGCATTTCGATTCGCCGCGTCTCGAGGCGAGAACTCGCCTCCTACCATCCGGACGCGCGAGACGTTGTCGCTGAACTGGGAGAGCACCGAGATGAGCACTCGCACGCCTCGCTTTCCCAAGCTATCTCCTCGGTTGCTCGACACGATTCGGCCCTCGTTCTTCTGCTCGATCACGTGACCGACCCCCACAACTACGGCGCAGTTCTGCGGACCGCAGATCAGTTCGGAGTGGACTTCGTTATTGTTCCGGGAAAACGAGCTGCACCGCTCTCTGCCGTGGCAATCGAGGCGAGTGCCGGTACCGCCCAGTTCGTCTCACGGGTCACTGTCGCGAACCTTGCTGGAGCGGTTGATGAGCTAAAAAAGGCGAACTTCTGGGTTTACGCTGCCGAAATGGGCGGTGCCCCGGCGCATCGCCTCACGCTCAGCGGGCGGGTTGCGTTGGTGATGGGGAACGAGGGCAAGGGTGTCTCCCGGCTCGTTGGTGAGCGGTCGGACGAACGCATTTCGATCCCTAGGCAGGGCCACGCCGATTCGCTCAATGTCTCAGTCGCCACCGGCGTGCTTGTTTATGAAATCCGGCGGCAACAGGGCTGGCTCGACAACGTGAAGTAGGCGCGTCACTTACCAAATATTCGACCACCGATATCGGGGCGAATCCATGATCCAGGAAATGTGACACCTTTGGCAGTCTTGTAGGCGTTTGCTCGCGCCTGGAGCAGTTCGTTTCCGAATCCAACCACCGTAAAGCACCGGCCGCCTCCGGTGAATAGCTGTCCGTCCTCCTCGACCGTAGAAGCGTGAAACACGACGGCTTCTTTTGGCTCGGCTTGCGGCAGCGGGTCGATGGGCAGATGTCGGGGGTAGGTCGATGGATACCCGGGGGCAGCGACCACGACCCCAAGAGCTGATTGATCTGAAACGCGAAGTTCGACGGTGTCGAGAGTGCCGTGGACAAGCGCTTCGGAGAGGTCCGCGAAGTCGTTCTGTATCAACGGCAGCACGACCTGCGCCTCCGGATCTCCAAAGCGAACGTTATACTCGAGAAGTTGCGGACCGCTCTCGGTCACCATGACTCCAAAGTAGAGGACGCCCTTGAAGGCTATTCCGTCTTCGCGTAGCCCTCGAAACGTTGGTTCAACGATCTGGTCCTGGATTTCTCGCGCGGTTGTCGGCGGGAGCCAGGGCACCGGACAAATAGCCCCCATGCCTCCGGTGTTCGGACCCGTCCCGCCGACGCCTGCCTTCTTGTAGTCGGTGCACGGCGGCAAGGACAGGTAACCAGAACCGTCACTCAAGACGAACACGGATACCTCGTAGCCCGACAGGTGCTGCTCGACAACCACCGAGTCACCACCGCTGAGCACTTCCAAAGCAAACGAGACAAGCGTCTCTCGATCTTGGCTCTCCACTACGCCCTTTCCGGCAGCAAGACCGCTCTTCTTCACAACGAGCCGATCGGAACTCGAGCGAATGTAGGATTCAACTTCCGTGGCGTAAGCAAAGGTCTTGTGCGCCGCCGTTGGAATGCCGTGGCGCTGCATAAAATCCTTGCTGTACTCTTTGCTACCCTCGAGTTGCGCGGCTACTGCTGTTGGACCAATCGCGCCGATTCCGGTTTCCTCGAGTGCGTCGATCACACCGGCGACAAGCGCGGCTTCAGGTCCGACAAACACGATGTCAACGCCCCTGCTCTCGGCCGCCGCCAAGACCGATGCGGGACTCGAAACGTCGACGCCCGGCAGGTTCGTGGCAATGGTTGCGGTGCCGGCATTGCCCGGAGCTGCAAAGAGACCCGAGATTCGATTGCTGCGCGAGTATTTCCAGAGAAGCGCGTGCTCCCGTGCGCCGCTTCCGACTACCATTACTTTCACGATGCCCTCCTAATGCAGCCGTTCACGGCCGGCCGACAAGCCGCGCGTACACGCTACACTGTGAGTGCATCCAAAAGCCGCACCACGACCTCAGGAAAATAGCGATGTTCAAGTCGATGTATAGCCGCTTCTGCAGAAGCTAAATCAGTGATTGTGTCGCGCTCTACTCTATGCTGCTCTATGATCGGCCCGGTGTCTACCCCGGCATCTACGTAGTGAATGGAGATTCCGAGTTCTGAACGAGTATCGGCATAACTGCGCTCGATCGCATGCAGTCCCGGGAAAGCGGGCAAGATTGATGGGTGGATGTTTACGATGCGTCGCGGATATCGCGCAACAAAATCTGCCGTCAGGATTCTCATAAAGCCTGCCAAACAGATCAAATCTGGGGTCAGGCGCGTACAGATCCTTTTGAGCTCTCGTTCGGCATCGATGCGAGAAATTTTGTATGAGATTTCCTCCACAGGAATCTCGAGGTCGGCTGCGCGCGTGACCGCGCCGGCGAATGGCTTGTCGGTAACCAAGGCCACGAGTTCATGGCGGGTCGCGGCAACGCGCTTTGCGATCGCTTCGAAGTTACTCCCGGAACCCGAGGCCAAGACGATCAGGTTAGCCACGACCTGATACGGTTCCCATCTCGATCAGTGGTTCATCGAGTGCTTGGGCTAACGCTGCTACGTCTTCCGGGCGAACGATCATCGCTATGCCGATTCCCATGTTGAATACGCGGCGCATCTCAGTTTCCGCAATCGAACCTTCCGCGGCGAGGTGCGAGAAAATCGAAGGCACACTCCAACTCCAGTTCAGTCGGGCTTCGACCCCATCGGGTAGCACGCGCTCGAGATTGCTCACAATACCGCCGCCGGTGACGTGCGCCGCGGCCTTGAGGTAGGGGAGGGCGCTCGTGAGTTGATTCACGTAGATGCGCGTGGGCGTAAGCAACTCGCGCCGGCGTGGATCGTTGGCGCCGAGTGCCTTGCGTGCGAGGCTTAACCCATTAGAATGGATTCCCGAACTCGCGAGGCCGATAATGGCATCTCCCTCTCGCACGCGATCGCTATGGGGGAGTCGTTGATCCTGCTCGACGAGGCCAATGCAAAATCCAGCGAGGTCAATGTCATCCCGCGCGTAGAGGTCGGGCATCTCGGCGGTTTCGCCACCGCTGAGAACGCAGTCAGCGAGCGAGCAGCCTTCAAGGATGCCGTCAATCACCGAGTCGAGGATCGTGCGGTCGATGCTCCCGCACGCGATGTAGTCGAGAAAACTCATAGGGGTCGCGCCGCACACGGCGAGGTCGTTCGCACTCATTGCCACGAGGTCGATACCGATGGTCGAGTAGTCGCCGAACTCTTTGGCCAAGAGGATTTTCGTCCCGACCCCGTCGGTGGTCGAGAGCAGAACCGGGCGTTTCCAATGCCGTAGGTCGATCTCGAGTCCGCCGGCGAAGCCTCCGATGCCGCCGCCGACGCGCCGAGCGACGTACTCGGCAAACGCGTCTCCTCTCCTGATACTAACACCGGCCTCTTCGTAACTACTCGCCGTCATGTTCGACTCCTCGACTGGTTGTGCCCGGCGCAATCTCAGGTCCGGGGCGATGAGCAGAGCGGGAGTCCGCTTGCAGCTCTTCTCTCGTAAGCGGAACTGGGATAGGGTAGCTCCCGGTGAAGCAAGAAAAACAATACGAATCTGGATCGTCGACGGTCCCACGTAACAGTTCCACCGACAAGAACTTTACGGAGTCTGCATTGATCATCTCTGCGATTTGCTCGGGCCAGAGGTGGTTCGAAATGAGTTCGGATCGCGTCGGGATATCGATTCCAAAAAAGCACGGCCAGCGGAGTTCCGGCGAACTCAGTCGCAGATGTACTTCGGTAGCCCCCGCTTCCTTGATTAGCTTGACGAGTATACGGGCGGTGGTTCCTCTCACGAGCGAGTCGTCGACGAGGATCACGCGTTTTCCGGCAACAACTTCTTTCACAGGATGGAGTTTCATCCGCACCGCGAGCTCTCGTTCCGATGTCGTCGGCATGATGAAACTGCGGCCGGCGTAGTGGTTCCGCGTCAGTCCAAAGTCAAACGGAAGGCCCGATTCCTCTGCGTAGCCGATGGCAGCGTGAGTGCCGGAGTCCGGGACCGGGACGACGATGTCTCCGAGATTCCGCGAATCCGCCCTGGCTAGTGTTGCACCCATCCGTTTTCTCGCGGAATGCACTGAGACGTCAAATACCTGCGAGTCGGGGCGTGCAAAGTAAATGAGCTCGAAGATGCACTGACGCCGATGCTCCGCCTTCGGCAACAGATCGCTCTGCATTCCTCGCTCGTCCACGACGACGATCTCGCCGGGCTCAATACTCCGGTAGTCTGTGACCTTCAGGATGTCGAGTGCACAGGTCTCGCTTGCTACGACGGTCAGCTGGTCGTTGTGGCCGATATAGAGCGGCCGAAAACCATGCGGGTCACGAACTGCTACCAGGCTTCCGTTGTGCATGAGGACCATGCTGTACGCTCCCTGTAGCAATTGCAGCGTCTCTACGAGTGCACTGTAGAAGCCGGAGGCGCGGCTACGGGAGAGCAGATGCAATATCAGCTCGCTGTCCGAGCTGGTCTGAAATATCGAACCCTCATCGAAGAGCATCTGCTGGAGTTGATGCGTGTTTGAAAGGTTGCCATTGTGTGCGAGTGCAATCTCGCCTTTGTTACAAACGACGTGCAGCGGTTGGACGTTCTCGACCTTGTTCCCACCACGCGTCGAGTAGCGTACGTGGCCAATTCCGAGATTCGAAGAGCGTTCTTCGCTGAGGTACCTCGACAGGACCGTGGATACCATACCGAGGTCCTTGTACGCAACGGTTCTGTCTTTCTTCCGGTAGGCGATGCCCGCGCTCTCCTGGCCCCGATGCTGGAGCGAGAAGAGTGGGAAAAAGAGCTTTTCGGGAATGTTCACCGGCTCTTTGCTGTAGATCCCGGCTACTCCACAGAAGTGGCCAAGCGAGGATCGTAGTCTCTCCGTGCCTTCACGATGAGCCATGGAGAACTGTGCTACTCAATTCCAAAGAGACGGCGGGAATTCTCGAACAGCGTTTCGGCGAGCTCATCGAGCTCCATCTCTCGAATTTCTGCGATGTACTTCGCTGTCTCGAGGAGATAAGATGGCTTGTTTCGCTTTCCGCGATAGGCGGCCGGGACCATGAACGGGCTCTCGCTCTCGATGAGCATCCGTTCGAGCGGCATATTCTTCGCCGTCTCGTGCAGATTCCGGGCGTTGCGGTATGTCACGTTCCCCGCG
>JBMCTC010000085.1:0-10605 GCA_048624115.1 Spirochaetota bacterium | reverse complement strand
CGAGCTCGACAATGCGGCGTTCGAGTGCCTCGAGATTCTCTTCGCGCTGGCTGCCGCCGATGATCTCACCGAGCCGGGGCACGAGCACATCCATGCCACGCACCGTCTTTCCATCGTCATTCTGTTTCATGTAGAAGGCTTTGATGTCCTTGGGATAGTCGGTTACGATTATCGGTCCCTTGTAGACCTCTTCGGTGAGGAACTTCTCGTGCTCGCTCTGCAGGTCTTTGCCCCATCGAACTGGATACTCGAACCCCCGACCGCTTTTCTCCAGCGCCTCGACCGCCTCGGTGTAGGTAACACGCTTGAAGCTGCTCTCGGCGACGGTGCGTAATCCATCGACCAGCCCCTTCTGAATCCGGAGATCAAAAAACGCCATGTCCTCCTCGCACTCGGTAAGGAGCCCTCTGATAACCGTTTTCAAGAAGTCTTCGGCCAGGTCCATGTTGCCGTCGATGTCGCAGAAGGCGATCTCCGGCTCGATCATCCAGAATTCGGCGAGGTGGCGCGTGGTGTTCGAGTTCTCTGCGCGGAATGTCGGACCAAAGGTATAGACCCGCTCGAGTGCGCTCGCATAGATCTCAGCGTTGAGCTGCCCGCTGACCGTGAGGTAGGCAGGCTTGCCGAAAAAGTCACGAGCGTAATCGACCGCAGGCTCATCTGAGGGTGTGCTCCGAGCGAGTCCTTCGAGGTCGAGCGTTGTCACCTGAAAGAGTTCGCCCGCGCCCTCGGCGTCGCTCGCCGTGATAATCGGGGTGTGAACGTAGAGGAACTCGCGCTCCTGAAAGAAGCGATGAATCGCAAAGCTCAGAAAGTTTCGAACTCGAGCGACCGCACCAAATGTGTTGGTGCGCGGCCGAAGATGTGCGATCTCGCGCAGAAACTCGAAGCTGTGGCGCTTCTTTTGCATCGGATAGGTCTCGCCGGGCGCGGTCCCGAGCACCTCGAGCCAACTCGCGGCAAACTCGACTCGCTGGTTCTTGCCCATGCTTTCCACAAGCGTGCCCCGCGCGTGAATACTCGAACCGGTCGTTGCGGTTGCGGCTGCATCGACCAAACTCGCATTCTCCTGATCAATCGTGATCTGAATGTTGCTCAAACACGAGCCGTCGTTGATCTCCAAGAAAACGACGCTTTTTGCCTCGCGCCGGGTTCTGACCCAGCCGGCGAGTTCGATCTCTTGATCCGACGGGTCTTTCTGTAGTGCCTCTCGTACTCTCATTCGCGGTTGCATGCCTTTCCTCGTTTGAAGCAGGAGTATCACAAACGCGTCGAGATGTCACGCGGTCCGGCACGGTGAAAGATACCCCGGGCGCAGGCACCCGGGGTCCATGACAGCTTACTCGATCACGTTGGGAATAAGTGTGAACCGATTCCAGAAGTCTTTGGCGAGTACCACGATGTCGTCGGATTTGTCTGCAGCGGTGCCTGCGTCGTAGACCTCGATGATTCCGTCTAGGTCCCAACTCACGGTGAACTCGACTGCCTTCGCGGATGATGGGATATCAACTCCGCCAAATGGCATGAATACTGCAGATGCATTCCCGGTACTCCCGTGGTTGGGGAGTGCGGCTGTATCCGCGTCCGTGGTATCCCAAATGTCAGGGTGTCCGGAGATTCCTGGAAGAATTGCTCGATACGTGGTGTCCTGCATATAGATGAACTTCTCTATTCGCTCGATGCTCTCTCCCGGCCGATAGCTCTCTACAACGTCGGTCCAGTAGCCCGGCTGAAGTGGAAAGAGGGCAAACCGATACGCGCCGGAGCCGAGGTCCTCAACAATCGGACCCGCATGGTTATCCACATCCGGCCACACGCCCTCGTATCCGGGAATCGTCACCTCGATTTGAGAGTCAACCGGCACGAGGTAGTCGGGATTCTCAGGAGTGCCGTTGACACCCATCGTACTGGGCGCGCTAAAGAAGAAAAAGAACATCCCCGTGTAGGCCCCCGACGGGACTGGATTGGAAGGCTGGATGACGATGTCTTCTACAAAGTCGGCGTAGTGGGGCGATTGGTCCGTAGCCGAGGATGCCGAGAGTGGCACGTCGAGTTCGATGGCGTCGGTATCGTTGTACAAGACGATCTCTTGGACAAAAAGCCTGAATTTCGACGGTGTATAACTCCCAACAAGGGTTCCGATGTTGGAAACACTCGGGTCATAGAAGTCAATAAGCGCCTCGAGGGACTCGTCAGGTGTCAGCGTGATAGCTCTCGCCGAGCTCATCGCTCGCGCACCGCCAGAGTCTTCAAACGATAACGCCACGGGAACTGTCCCTGGCTCGCCACAGCTTGCAAGCAAGAGCACGCCCAATCCAATTGCGCAAATGGTGATACATCGTAAGTGTCGTCTCATGTCTCTATCTCCTATCGCAGATACAAAGATTTTGGACCTTTGCGATGAAATAACCATAGGGATTTTCCCCATTTGGAGGCCCACCTCCGGTCGGCTTGCTCCAACCGAACCGGCGTCGTACACTAGTGCGGTGATTCAGATCTACGGAACAAAGAAGTGCAAAGGAACGCAGAAGGCAGAGCGTTTCTTCAAGGAACGCAACGTGCCGTATCAGCTTGTCGACTTGAACGTGAAGGTGCCCGGTGCGCGTGAAATCGACCTATTCCTTCAGAGGATTGGCGAGGATGACTTGATCGACACCGAAAGCAAGAGCTACAAGAAGCGCGGCATGCAGTACATGGCCTTTGATGCTTCGGAAGAGATTGCCTCGGACCCGACTCTCTTGAAGACCCCGATTGTGCGAGATGGGCAGAAGGTCGGTGTTGGTGTGGATGAGGCGTATTGGGGCGAGTTGGCCGAGAGCGCGAAAGGATGAGCGCGCGCGAACCGGGGAAAAATGACGCGCCCGGCCCGATCCCATTCGTCGGGAGTGAAATAGGGTCGCTCGAGGCGGTGGTCGTACACACACCCGGCCGCGAGATCGAGTCGATGACACCCCGCACTGCGCAGGAGGTCCTCTACAACGACATCATCCCGCTTGGAGTCGTGAAGGACGAGCATCGAAAGCTCAAAGCATTCCTCGAGACGGTGAGCAATGTCTACGAGATCACCGATCTTCTCGCCCGCTCCCTCGCCGACTCCGACGTCGCGCGTGGCCTCATCGATCAGGCGACCGCCGGCACCCCGGCCGAAGCCCGTCGCGAGGAGCTCTCCTCGCTGTCGCCCGTTGAGCTTGCTGCAACCCTCGTGCACGGGCTTCCCTCGACCGGTGCATCGCTCGAGAGCGTGCTCTCCGGCCGCCAGTACGATCTGCCACCGATCCCCAACCTCTACTTCATGCGCGACAGCTCGATGGTCCTCGGCGAGCAGGTCGCCATCGGGGCGATGGCGCACGGGGTTCGCGTGCGTGAAGCGCAGATGCTGCGGGCGGTGTTTTCATCGCGCGCGCCGCTTGCGTTTGATGGAGCTAGTGGCTTTGACGGGGAGGCAAGCCGGTCCGGCGCGGGTACAGCAAACCCCGGCGGTGCCACAACCCCGGGCGGTGCCACAAACCCGGGCGGTGCCACAACCCCCGGCGGCGCCACAACCCCCGGCGGTGCCACAACCCCCGGCGGCGCTACAACCCCCGGCGGCGCGACAACCCCGGGCGGCGCTACAACCCCGGGCGCTGCCACGCCCCTCCGTGGCCCCGGTGTCGCACGCGCGAGCGTTGCACCCCCCCCGCCCGACATTCGCCTCGAAGGCGGTGATGTGCTCGTCGTCGCGGAGAATCTGCTTTTGATTGGCGTGAGCGAACGGACCTCGGCTGCGGCGGTTGATCAGCTTGCGGCGAACCTCGTTGCCGCACGCGGTAGGCCGATGACGATTCTCGCGGCGGTGTTGCCGCGTGAGCGCAGCACCATTCATCTGGACATGATTTTCACGATGGTAGACCGCGCGACCTTCCTTGCTTACGAGCCGCTCGTTACCGGGCCGGGCAGGGTAGAGGTGTATCGGATGGATGTCGCACCCGACCGTGCTGCACGGATAACCCACACCGAGGGCATCGTTCCCGCGCTCGCCGGCCTTGGCATCGACGCCGATCTCATTCGCTGTGGCGGTCAAAACCGTGTCGTGCGAGAGCGCGAACAGTGGCTGAGTGCCGCGAACGTGTTTGCGTTTGCGCCGGGAAAGATCATCGCCTACGACTGCAACACCGCCACGCTTGACGAGTTTGCCGCCGCAGGTTTTGCAGTCGTCCCGGTGGGTGAGTTCGCGGCGGGGAACCGGCGCGCGAGCGACGACGATCGGCTCGTTGTGGCAACCCCGGGCGTAAACCTCGCGCGGGGCGGTGGCGGCCCCCGGTGTATGACGCTGCCGGTCAGGCGCACCGCGCAGTAGGCGCCGATCTGCGGTTCAGAGATTTCGTGCCCTTGGAAGCCCGGAGCCGCAACGGTATACTTGCCACACCATGGCAGAGACGAGTGACATCAGGATTATCGGCGTTGACCCGCTGGTCCCGCCGCGCGTACTGAAGGAAGAGTTTCCTTTGTCCGAGCGAAGCGAGCATGTGGTGCTCGAGGGGCGTCGAGCGATCGAGGCAATCATTAACCACGAGGACGAGCGGATGCTCGCCGTGGTTGGTCCCTGCTCGATTCACGATCCCGACGCCGCGCTTGACTACGCGGGGCGCCTCAAGGAACTTCACGACGAGCTCTCGGATCGCCTCTTTATCGTCATGCGGGTCTACTTCGAGAAGCCGCGGACGCGTCTCGGCTGGAGGGGCCTCATCCTCGACCCACACCTCGACGGCAGCTACGATATTCAAGCGGGCCTGCGAGCCGCACGCCGGCTCTTGAATCAAATCACCGACATGGAGCTTCCCACCGGCACCGAAATGCTCGACCCGATCGTGCCGCAGTTTACCTCAGACCTGATCAGCTGGGCCTCCATTGGCGCCCGAACCACCGAGAGCCAGACCCATCGCGAAATGGCGAGCGGCCTCTCGATGCCCGTCGGTTTCAAGAACGGCACCGACGGCAGCATCGACACCGCAATTAACGCGCTTGCGAGTTCACGCTACTCGCACAGCTTTATCGGCATCGACCAAGAGGGACGCACCTGCGTGTTAAACACCGCCGGCAACACTGCCGGGCACGTAATCCTGCGCGGCGGGCGCAGCGGCCCCAACTATCACGACGAGGCGGTCGAGGACGCCGTGCGCATGATGACCGAGGCCGGCTACGATCCGACGGTGATGATCGACTGCAGCCACTCGAACTCGCGCAAGGAACCAACCCGTCAGGAGAAGGTCCTCCGCTCGCTCATCCGACAGCGTCGTGAAGGTCGCCGCGAGATCATCGGGTTTATGATCGAGAGCAACATCGGCTACGGCCGCCAGGACATTCCAGAGAACCTCGCCGACCTCGCCTACGGCGTTTCGGTAACCGACCCCTGCCTCGACTGGGACCGAACCGAAAACGCCCTACGCTGGGCCCACGAACAACTGCAGAGCGAACCCGCCCGAGTCTAGGGGCGGCCCGGCGCCCGGGCCTGCGACGTCATCAAGCACCTGCCCCCCGACTGCTGCGCGAGTCGGCGGCGAAAGCCGCGACCCTCGCAGGGCGCCGTCGGGCTCTCCGCTGCAATTCCTCGGCCCAAGGCCCGGGGTCGTTTAGTACTCAATCGTTTAGTGCTAAACTGTTACTGCTAAACAACGCCGTGCTACTGGTGCTCACGGGCCTTGGGCCTGCGGGATTTCCGCTTCGATCCCTGCCGCTGCGGTTTCGGCTGCCCAACCGCTGCAGCTCATCCGTCCTCGCCCAGAAGTGCCTCCGTAGCCGACCAGACATCGCGCGCCGGTTACGTCAACCTACGCATTATACGAAGACGAACTCACGTCGCCGCCGGTGCCGGTCCAGTTGGTGTGGAAGTACTCGCCGCGGGGTTTGTCGGTGCGCTCGTAGGTGTGAGCGCCAAAGTAGTCGCGCTGGGCCTGGATCAGGTTTGCGGGCAGGCGGGCGCTTCGGTAGCCGTCGTAGAAGGCCAAGGCGGTGCCGAAGGCGGGGGTTGGGATGCCGATCCTGGCGGCCTCGCTTACGACCTTGCGCCAGCTCTCCTGGCACTCGCGGATCTTCTTGGTAAAGTACTCGGCACGGATCAGGTTCTTAAGCTCGGGGTCCTTCTCGTAGGCGCGGGTAATATCGCCCAAGAAAACACTTCGGATAATGCACCCGCCACGCCACATGTTTGCCACCGCGCCGTAGTCGATCTTCCAATCGTGCTCTGCTGCGGCGGCCGCCATCAGCATAAAGCCTTGGGCGTAGGAGACGATCTTGCTCGCGAGGAGCGCCTTCCTGATGTCTTCGACAAACGCCTCTTTGTTGCCGGTGAAGCGGGCGTTCGCCTGACCGCCGAACGGCGCTGGAAGCTCCTCGCTCGCCTCGACTCGTTCATCTTTCAGCGCACTCAAGCAGCGGGAGAAGACCGCCTCGCCAATGAGTGTGACCGGCATGCCGAGGGTAAGCGCGCTGATTGCCGTCCATTTGCCCGTGCCCTTCTGGCCGGCCGCATCGAGGATCTTCTCGAGGAGCGGACTTCCGTCATCGTCCTTGTACGCCATGATGTCGCGCGTGATCTCGATCAGGAACGAGTCGAGCTCGGTCTTGTTCCACTTCTCAAAGATGTCGTGCATCTCGTCGTGGGACATGTCGAGCGCCGACTTCATGAGGTGGTAGGCTTCGCCGATCAACTGCATGTCGCCGTACTCGATGCCGTTGTGAACCATCTTTACGTAGTGACCGGCACCGCCGTCGCCAACCCAGTCGCAGCACGGGTCGCCGTCGGGCGTCTTCGCCGAAATAGCCTGCAGGATCTCCTTGACGTGCGGCCACGCCTTGGGGTTGCCACCGGGCATGATCGAGGGACCAAAGCGGGCTCCCTCCTCTCCGCCTGAGATTCCGGTTCCAATAAAGAGGATCCCCTTCTCGCCAAGCTCATCGACGCGGCGTACCGTGTCGGGGAAGTGCGAGTTTCCGCCGTCGATCACGATGTCGCCCTCTTCGAGGTGGGGCATCAGTTGCTCGATGAACTTATCGACGACCGGTCCGGCCTTTACCATGAGCACGACGCGGCGCGGGCGGTCGAGTTCCGCCATGAACTCTTCAACACTGTGCGTGCCCACGATGCTCATGTCTTTGGCCGGCCCCTCGATAAAGCGATCGACCTTCTCGAGCGTCCGGTTGTAGACGGCCACGGTGTACCCGTGATCCGCCATGTTCATAACGAGGTTCTGACCCATAACGGCCAGTCCGATCAATCCAATGTCAGCCATCTTCCCTTCCTCACTTCTCGTCTTCAAATTGGTGTTTCTGCGCCCAGAGGCCGAGGGCGGGGTTGGAGATGTAATAGAACTCCTGCCCGTCCTGCGACGTGTTCCAGCCGTCGTGCATCATATTAATGTCGTACTGCGTGAGAACGCTGCTCAGGTTTCCCGGCACAAAGCCGACCGAGGCGATCTGCTCGTCGCTCAAGCTTCCACTCGCGTAGGTGATGGAAAATCGACCCTCACTCGAGCCATGGATAAGGTGGGCCGCCGCGCTCAAGGTCGAGCCGAGCTCCGGGTCCTTCTCTACTGCCGCAAGCGTTGCCTCGGTGCCGTAGTAGCCGTGCTTCGCGATCAGCCGGTCAAAGAGCTCGTTCTCACCGAACTGCTTTACCCCCGGCGCGATTACCACGAGCTCGCCGCCGTCTGCAATTGCCATGCGGGTGCGGTAGATCGCCTTGTTTGCGACCCAGGTGCTCGAGTACTCGCGCGGGTCCATGTAGGCAACGACTTTTTTGAGAGGCTTCTCCACAAAAAAGACGTTTACCTCACGGGCAAGCGCCGCGGCACGATAGAAGACTTCGTGATCGTCACCGACGAGCAAGCCGCGTACGACGAGTCTCGAGCCTGCCCCTCCGTTCGGGCTGAAGTCGGTCGGTACCGCCTCTACCACGGTGAGCGCGTAGACAATCGGTAAGTCACCGGCAAACTGCTCGCTCGCCTCGTTCAGTACTGCGCGCACCGGAGTATCGGCCCTGCCCATGATGCGCTCCATCCCGTAGACCGCGCCCAAGTAGTGACTCTTCGCGATACCCTCGGTCCCGCCGGTGCCGACAAAGATGTTCTTGTTGTAGTTGGCCATGCCGATCACCTCGTGCGGCACGACCTGGCCAATGCTCAGGATAAGGTCGAACTCGTCGGAGGCAAGGCTCTCGTTCACCTGTGCCGGCCAGTCGTAGGAGAGTTTCCCTTCGCTGAGCTCTTCGATGCGGCTTGCCGGTAGTCGGCCCAGCGTAGCAAGCCCGTTCTGCCAGTCGTGCTTGCGAAAGAGTTCGCGCGGCAGGTCGCCGTACATCAGTGATATCTGTTCTTCGCTCATCGGGTGGTGGGTGCCGATCGCCGGAATAATCGCCTTCAGGCGATCCTTGTAGAACTCGTGCGTAAAGCGGGTAAGGGGGCCGGCCTGAGAGGGGAGGCGCGTAATGTCGGGAGGCACCGCGACAACGCGCTCGCGACTACCGATCTTCTCGAGTGCCTCAAAGAGTCCGTCCCGTAGTGCCTCGGGTCCGAGCTCGAGTTCTCTTCCGCCTCGTTCAAAGTAGATCATGCTTCGCTCCATGGTGGCACTTCGGGAAGTACCGCGTCAAACTCTGCAAGCAGTTTCTCCTGATAATCGCCTGCAAAGCGGCCGCCCAAGAATCTGTCGAGCCCCTCGCCCAAGAGACGATCCCAGCTCGCTTCCTCGCGGCCGGGGAGAATCGGGTAGAAGAGCGCGCTAACGCTCTCCGCCGCGCGCTGATCTCCCGGCGCGTCGCCGATCATCAACACATGGTCGGGCTCGTAGACGGTGCCCGGCGACTCGCCCGCCGTTGCAGCGAGATGCTCGGCCTTGGTGCCAAGCTCCTGGCCGGCAATCAGGCTCACGAACTGATCGATCTCCTGCTCGGCCCACTCGCGCAAAAGCGCCTCTGCCGGGGTCTGGGAGACCACGACGACATCGGCCTCAGACGAAAGGCGCTCGAGCGCCGGCTTTACAGCTGGAAAGGGCGGGACTCCGCGCACGATTCTTGCCACAGCGTCGTTTACCTCTGAAGACCAACGGAGCGCGAGCTCGAGGTCCGGATTGCCGCTCTTTTTCACCTCTGCCTCGAGCTGCGGGTTGCCAAGCTTGCTCTCCCTCGCCACCCAATCGGCGAGATCGGGAAGCCGGGGCACGCTCACCCCTCGCTCCTGAACCTCCGACCTCCCTGCGGTAAGCTCGAGCGCGCGAAGGACCGCGTGAAAACGATTCACGCCGCGCGTGCGCGAGTAGAGGTTCACAAACTCCCAAACCTCACGCGCGTACCGGGAAACTGCCTGCATCTCGAAGGTATTGATAAACGCCGGGCAAAAGCACTCCTTGTGCTTGAGCTCCATACTGTCAAAGACACAACCATCGGAGTCAATGCCCACGTAAAACTCACGCCGCTTGGAGAAGGTCTCGAGCGATGCGGCGGCCTGATTGCTCATCTTTTGATTCCTTTTGAAAACCGGTATAAAACGAATATTATCGGAGAGGCCAAAACGGCGCAACTGCCCCCTTGGCCGCGCTCCATTGGCTATGACGCGCGACCGTTTTGGGTGATCACTTATGCAATTTGGGTTACGTTTTTGGTTATGCGGCCTGAACGAATGGCCCGTGTTGCGATAGATTGTGCAGGTACCGGAGGCATGAATGAAACGCTTTTTACTTTTCGCGGTCGCGGCGGTCGCGCTGTGGGGATGTGCGACGACACCGGAGGGTGGTGACCAGGGGGGTACCGGCTCCCGTGGAACGCAGACCGGCGAAGAACAACGCGCAGAGAGCGCGCGACTTTCCATTGAGAACCTTACCGACTATCCGCTTGTGCGCGGCACAGTTGATCAAGAGAATGAGGCTACGGTTGCCCTCGAGGACGAGCTCGAGACGGGCGAGCGTGAGCGGCTCGATGTCGTTGCAGGCCCTGCCGACGTGGAGCTGGTGTTTGACGTCAACGGCCAGGAGATTGCGATTCGTCAGCGAATCAACATACGGCCCGGTGATGCAAACTCGAACCTGCTCTCGGTGAGCCCGGATGATCTCAGTGCGGCTCTTGCCGCTGCAACCGAGAGCCGAATGGCGGAAGTTGAAGAGAAACTCGAGGGAACATTCGGGTGGCCGATGGGGCCCGACGCGCCGGATCCCGATGCGATGATGAGCGCCCTCGATACTGCGGCGAATCAAAGGCAAGAGCCGCGAGCCCTCAACCGATCGGACCTGCCTGGGCACGTGCGAATCTTCGAGGCGTTTGAGCGTTTTGGACTCGAGTTCACCGAAATCCCCGATGATCTGGAAGACTTTTTGATGGAGCTCGGCCTCGCCTCTTCCCAGGACCTCGAGCTTGTTGCGCTTGTCCAGCCGGAAGATGGAGGTCCTCTAGAGGCGATGACCCTCTCGGAGGACCCGGGTGAGTGGAACTTTGACTACACCTTCCCGGGAGACGGGAACTACAGGTTAAGCGTAGCCGCTCGGCCGCGCGGAACAGACGGCGAGTTCGTCCCGGTAGCGGCAATCGACGTTGCATCTGAGTTCCCGCCGGGGCATCAGGCGTACACCTACCTCGCGAAT
>JBMCTC010000084.1:0-10685 GCA_048624115.1 Spirochaetota bacterium | reverse complement strand
TTATCATACAGGATATGGATGGTCACAAGATCAAGACCGTCAAGATCATCGCGGCTAAGGAAGAGAAGTCGGTTGGATAAGCCGCAGAGGGTGAGGTTGAACACGCTTCTCATCGCGATGACACTTCTCGCTGCCGCGAGTGTGTGGGGGCAGTCCGTCCCTCAACTTGTTCGCAACGGCGAACGCGCTCTTTCGCGCGGTGAGTACGTAGAGTCAGTTGAGTCATTCCTTGCGGCAGTCGAGCTCAATGCAAACGATGTTTCGGCGCTTGCCGGACTCGCAGAGGCCTACTATTGGCTGTCGGAGTATGATCAGGCTCAGACCTATTCTGAGCGAGCGCTTGAACTCGCCGGAAGCGATCCATCGACTATCACGTTGTCAGGTCGGATTGCGATCGGATTGGGTGACTTGGACCTTGCAGCGTCACGTTTTGATTCAGCGCTCGCGATTGAACCGAATAACATCGATGCGCGTCTTGGGCGCGCGGAGCTCTTGCTCGCTCGGGGACAAACCACGCAGGCGCTGAACTCCCTCGACCGCGCATTGCGGATCAACCCTGAGCATCAAAAGGCGCTTCTCTCGATCGCACTCGTTCACGAAGACGCCGGCCGGATCGAGGAGGCTGAGGCTGCGATCGACCAGGCATTGCGCGTACACAGGGATGATCCGGTCACGCATCTTGTTGCGGCGGAGTTTCAGCTCCGACGAGGCCGCCTCGAGCGGGCAACGCAGTTCGTACAGTCCGCTCGTTCAATCGACCCTGAGAACGAGGCAGCTGTCGAGCTGGAGGCGGAGCTTGCCTTTCGTCTTGGTGACCATGAGCGAGCCGTCTCGCTCGCTGAGGAACTCATCCGGATCGATCGTGCAAACGTAAATGCATGGTATCTGCGGGCAATCGGGCTTTTGGAGCAGGATCGCATCGAGGATGCATTCACGAGCGCCCGAACGGCGCTCGTGCTCGAGCCTACAAACGAGATGGTGCGGATGTGGACCGAGTGGCTTGCGCTCGAGTCGCTCGAGCTCGATGACGCAGTTCGCGAGGAACTTGCGGCGTTTCGGGCCGATCGTGCACGCCGCTTCGAACGCGCTTTTCGTTTTGGCCGCGCTCAGAATGCGTATCGGCGGGCGATCCAACTCGCACCGCTTGACGCGGAGTTACGGCTCGAGTACGCAGATCTGCTCAGACGAGTCGGTGCGAACGCCAGATACCTTCAGGAGCTTCAAGTCGTAGTCGAGAACGGCTTTCAGAATGAGTCAATTCGCAGATCGATCGAAATCTTCGAGAGCGAACTCTCAGCCTCAGTTTCGAGCCGGTGGGGAGTGAACCAGTTCACGCTCGAGCGGTCACGAGCGCGTGTCGGAGTGTATCTAAACGATGGTGGCGCCCCTCAATCGGCCGCCGGCAGCGAAGCTTCGCTGCTCTCGTTTCTCGAGCGTACGCTTCGAGGCGAGGAGTCGCTTGACCTGGTGCTTACGGCGGTTGCCCCGAGTTTGGCCGCCGCCTACGCAGATGCGCGACGGAACGATATAGACTACTTTGTGCAGGTCGAGGCCCAAAGCGTCGGGCGGCTCTTCGCGCTTGTCGGAACACTTTATGTGGGACGAACCGGGGCAGCTGCGACCTCAGTCCAATCAATTCGCTCAGGACCGGAGCGAATGACCGATGCGGTGGACGCATTCGTTTCGAGGCTCGCGGCTCAACTGCCGGTATGGGCCACGGTTGTCGACAGACGGGGCGATCGAGTTCTGCTCGATCGCGGGCTCGAGGCAGGCTTGTCCGGCGGGCAGCCAATCGCAATCGTTGACCCTGATCGCGTGACCCTTGCTCCGGACACACTCTCCGTTTCGCTCGGTGTTGATGCCGAGCTCGGGGAAGCAACCGTTACTGCCGTCGACGAACTCGTTTCCGAGGCACGGATCGTGTCGACAGGCTCGATGGACGTGATATCGATTGGGGATATGGCAATTCCTGATGATCCAGACCGTCCAGAACCTCCGGAACCAACTCTCTTTCCCGTTCTGTATGAACGTGTTCGCCGTCTCCGATAGGCGCTCGAAAGGGCATCGCGCGACCGGTTACATTGACATCGGTTCCCGTCGTTTTGTACTATCTAAGAACAATCACACCAATACGAGGATAAGTAAATGGCACTACAGACTGCTCGCGACCTCGATCTACAGGGCAAACGCGTTTTAGTTCGTGTTGACTATAACGTGCCAATAAAAGATGGAACGGTAACCGACACAACTCGCATCGAGGCGAGTTTGCCGACGTTACGCTACATCTTGGATCAGGGTGGTGCGCTTATCCTTATGAGCCATCTCGGCAGACCTAAGGGATCACCCGATCCGAGCATGAGTCTTACTCCGGTAGCCAAGAAACTATCAGATATGATCGGTAAACCGGTTGAAATGGCCGAAGACTGTGTTGGTGAAAACGTCAAACAGCAAGCTTCTCAACTGAAGTCCGGTCAGATTCTCATGCTCGAGAACGTCCGCTTTCATAAGGAAGAAACTGAAAACGACCAATCGTTTGCGCAGAGTCTGGCTTCACTGGCAGATGTTTACGTCAACGACGCGTTTGGCAGCGCTCACCGCGCACACGCGTCGACCGAGGGCGTTGCGCATCTCCTGCCCTCGGCAGCGGGTTTCCTGATCCAAAAGGAAGTAGCCTTCTTTCAGCCGCTTCTCGACAGTCCGGAGAAGCCGTTTGTAGCAATAATCGGGGGTGCTAAGGTCTCCACAAAGATTGAGGTTCTCAAGTCACTTCTCCCTCGGTGCAACGCAATTATCATCGGCGGAGGAATGTCATACACCTTCCTCAAAGCTCAGGGACATGAGATCGGAAAGAGCCTCCTCGAGGAGGATTTCGTTGAGACTGCCAAGAGCCTGCTCGAGCAAGCGGAGTCATCCGGCGTCGATTTACTCCTACCGCAAGATCACGTAGTGGCGTCAGAGTTCTCAGAGGACGCGAAGGCCGAAGAGATTGATGGAGTAGACATCCCTGAGGGAAAAATCGGGATGGACATCGGACCGAAAACGATTGAGCGTGCCCGCGCTGCAATCTCCGGAGCACGGAGCGTTGTCTGGAACGGCCCAATGGGAGTCTTTGAGTTCGAGAACTTCGCCAAGGGGACGCACGAGATTGGCAAGCTCGTTGCCGATTGCTCGGGAACGACCGTTGTGGGTGGTGGTGACTCGATCGCTGCCGTGAACCGTTTTGGCCTTTCGGATCGAATTGACCACGTGTCAACCGGTGGGGGAGCTTCATTGGAGTTCCTTGAGGGCAAGACACTCCCCGGCATAGCTGCCCTGGAAAAGAAGTAAAGGAGATCGAATGCGCACCCCCTACCTCGCGGGAAACTGGAAAATGCATAAGACTGTGCGTGAATCAACTGAGCTTGCGCGCACCCTCGCTGAATCGTTGGGCAAGAGCACCAACAAGATTATGGTCGCGCCTCCGTTTACATCGCTAGCCGCGACGGTGGCATCCGTAAAGGGATCCTCGATCAAGGTCGGGGCGCAGAACATGGCGCAGGAGCGCCAAGGGGCGCACACCGGCGAGATATCACCTCTTATGCTCAAAGATGTCGGGGTAGAAGTCGTCATCCTCGGGCATTCGGAACGTCGACACACCTATGGTGAGAGCGACGAGCTCATTAACCGGAAGGTTCTCCTCGCAATCGAAGAGGATCTCGAGGTTGTACTCTGTGTTGGTGAAACAATAGATGAACGTGAGGCCGGCAAGGTTGAAGATATCGTCGGTCAACAGTTGAAGGCCGGCCTATCTTCAGTTCCTGAGGACAAGCTCCCCCTGATTACAATCGCGTACGAACCCGTCTGGGCGATTGGAACCGGCAAGACTGCGACCCCGAAAGACGCCAACGATGTCCACGCCTTCATCCGGTCCTGGATCAAAAACACATACTCCGAGGGTGCCGCTGATGGGATGATCATCCAGTATGGCGGCTCGGTGAAGCCTAATAACGTCAAAGAGCTCATGTCAATGGAGCATATCGACGGTGCTTTGGTTGGGGGAGCCTCTCTTGAAGTAGAGTCATTCCTCCCGATAGCAACTTTTAACCAGTAGAAGTGAGATAGATATGGCAATTCTTAGCGGTTTCCTGCTCGTTATTCTCTTTTTGTCAGCAGTACTGCTGGTAATCATCGTTCTGATGCAGGACGAACAGGGCGAGGGGCTCGGCGGTATCTTTGGTGGTGGTAGTGCGACACCGGTGGGCAACCGATCGGGCAACATTTTGACTCGCGCGACGAGTATCATCGCCGTTGTCTTTTTGAGTTCCGTGCTCGCCTATGCCTGGATCAACCGGACACCCGATCAGTCAAATGTCGAAGCGGCCGCCCGCGAGGCAGAAGGTGAGACATTCCTCGAATGGTGGGCTACCGACGAGCCTGTCGACCTACCCGAGAACGTCCTCGAGCCGGAAGCGGAGATGCAAGCAGCCGATGACGAGGGTTCGGATGGAGAAGGGGTTTCGAGTCCAGAAAGCGATACCGAGTAAGGCAGGATACCAATGAGAGTCGCAATCGTCGTGGTGCCTCAAGCAAAGCGAGACAAACTGCTTGAAACTGCGAAGGCGCTGGGTGCCGGTATCGAGACGCAGGGGCATCGCGTCGACATTGTCGACGGTAGTCGTGACGTCAACACAAAGCTGACAATCTACGAGTACATCGCCGTTGGCACTGAAGTGACCTCCTTGTTTGGGGGCAAGTTGCCTGCCAAGCTCACTGAGTTTCTGAAAGGGGCCGGTACCGTTGCGGGGAAACGCTCGTTTGCGTTTGTCTTGAAGAAATCCATTGGAGCCGAAAAAGGGCTGCAGAGGCTTATGAAGCAGATGGAGAGCGAGGGAATGTTTCTCCGCTACTCAGAGATACTCAGCTCCTCTGCACAAGCAACTGAGATCGGAAAACGGTTAAAGATAGATTGAACAGCTACTACGAACTTCTCGGCATTGATATAACCGCATCCTCGGAGCAAGTAAAACGCGCTTTTCGTCGGAGGGCTAAAGAACTCCACCCGGACTTGCGAGCTTCGGTCGGCGACACGGTCGTGGAGATGCAGGCGCTCATCCGTGCGTACGAAACCCTTATTGACCCTGACAAGCGTGACGAGTACGACCGGCGGCGAATGATTGTCCGGCCCGAGTTTCGATTTGACTATCGTGAGTTTCTCAAGAGCCGTCCCGAAGACAACGAGTTCCAAGCACGCCTTGTCTTCTTCGATCTTTTGCACCGACGTGAGGAAGACGCAATTTCGCTTTACAAGGAACTCAGGCGGCGTGCCGGCTTTCAGCTTGCCGAGAACCTCGATCGCGAGGACTTCATGGACTGCGCGTTTATGCTCGCCGAGGAAAGCGAGCGGCGCGGGGATTTTATGGGTGCCTTCGACCTCTACATGCAGACGATCGAACTCGAACTGGACCGTGCCTATTTCAAGCATTTCTTTGTGGAAGTGGTCGAGAAGCTTCGGAATCTCGTGTGCTTTCGCATGGCGGCAGAGCTTCCTCCTCGCGAGGTTATCGAATGCATCGAAAGTGTGTTGCTGCTCGACCTCCCGCGCAAAGATTTGGCGTTTTTTCTCAAGAAGGCGGCGGAACTCTACGCGGATATTGACGATCCCGCAACGGCGACCGCGTACCTCAACAGAGGATTGGAGCTCGATCAGAAACTGCCTGGTACCAAGAAGCTCAAGGACCGTCTCAAGTCATTTCATGCTGTGTGAACGACGCATGCGTGGTATGTTACCATGTGCGCCGCACCGCGTATTGGAGGCCACGATGAAACACCTTTTTGCGCTTGCACTACTCATTGTTTCCTCGATCGTTTCCGCCCAGGTTCTCGACCGACCGGTAGCTGTGGTCCGTCTCACCGAAACGGAAAACATAGGACGACGTGAGCTGGACCTGCAGATTCAAGTGTTCGAGCAGCAACTCGGCCGTGAGTTGACAACAGAAGAGAAGCAAGAAGTGCTCGATGCAATGGTTAACGACAAACTCCTGTTGCAGGCTGCTTCCCAGGACGGGGTCCGAGTCGGTCAGGGCGATGTCCAGAACTACATTGCGGCTCAACGTGCACAGTTCAGCCAGGCTCTCGGCACACAACTGACCGAAGAGCAGTTTCGAGCACAGGTTCAACAGCAGAGCGGTATGACCTGGCAGGAGTATGTGCAAAACGTCTCAGACGAGCTCTCTAAGCTGCAGTACGTTCAGCAGCGCGAGGCGGGCCTCTTTGCGCAAGAGGGTAATGTGTCTGAGTCCGACATCCGGGCGTTTTACGAGGAGAATGCAACTTCATTCACGAATCCTGCGATGGTTCGTTTTGATCACATCTACATCGACTTGCGTGGCAAGAGTGAGACAGAGCGACAAGAAGCCCGTACGACCCTGGACACCCTTTACCGTCGGATCCGCAGTGGCGCAACAAACTATCAACAGGTTTTCGATAACGCGGTCGATAACTCCTCCTACTCTGCAGATGACTTCGGCTATTTACTGAGGAACGATCCCCGCGGTTCTCAGCTGCTTGGAAGACCCTTTGTTGATCGGGTCTTCTCTCTGGAAGAGGGATCGATCGCGGGCGTTATGGAGTCCGCCGTTGCGCTCCACATTGTAAGGATCCGGGACTCGAGATTGCCTCGAATCCTGGAGCTCGGCGATCCGATTCTCCCGGGCCAGAACGTGACCGTTGAACAGCAAATTCGCAACCTCCTCCTGCAACAGCGACAACAGCAAGCGCTGGGCCGCGCCGTGGAGTCGGTCGTGACGGGACTGCGGGACGAGGCTGAAATACGCATCTTCTCCGATAACGTGCCCTGGTAATGGGATCAAGGCGACAGGCTCGTACAATTGCGCTCCAGGCTCTCTATAGCTGGGACGTCGGCCGGGTGCCCGAGGCGTCCGTGCTCGCGTTTGCTTGGGTAGAGGCCGATCGAAGAACTCCTGAAACGCTCACGTTTGCCCGGCTTTTGGTGTCCGGGACCATCGAGAATGCCGATGAAATCGATCGGCTTATCGTTGGCTCACTGAAGGGATGGACCCTTGAACGGCTTGCGCGCGTAGACCTTGCGATTCTACGCTTTAGCACCTATTCCTTGCTGTATCAGCCGGACATCTCGGCCCGGATCACGATTGATGAGGCCATCGACCTTGCTAAGCGATTTGGCGCTGAGGAGTCGTATCGGTTTGTGAACGGCGTTCTGGACGCAATTCGCCAGAGGCTCGAATCGGGAGAGGCGAACGCTTGAGACGCGGTGTACGCCAGATCATCTTGGTCGCTTCTTCATTGGCGGTTCTGGTCGCCACAGTGAGCCTCATAGGCGCGGCGGTGGCTATCCGACGCACCCGCAGCGAACTGCACTTTGGCATTGAAGAGCTGGATCTCTTGATAGAGGACCAATCGTACGTCGAGGCCGCATCAATGATTCGTTGGCTCGCCGAGAGGTTTGTGAACATTGGTGACGGACTACGCGTGTACAAACGTGCCTACGCGCTCTACGGGATAACGGGCTCCCCCGAGCTAACGGCGATTGTGTCTGATCGTCTCCTTACCGAGTTTCCAGGGAACACGGTGGCGCGTGAGCTGGCAGTGTTCGGGGCAGTCTTAGGCGACGAGCCAGATCGTGCCCTCTCAATCGCTCGCGACGGTGGCAAGCGGACCGTCCGTCCCGATTACTATGCGCTGGCACTACTCTCGAGTGATCATCAGATCGACGGGGTTGAGGATGCAAATGCAATCGAGGATCTCGATGGGCCACTTTTGTTGACGACGCTCGACGGCGCCAGCGATCCAACGCAGTACGATGCGGCGTGGCAGTTGACCCAAGACTCCCGATATGCGGTAAATGCCGCGCTCCTCTACCTCGTCGAGGGCGAGTTCTCGAGAGTTGAGGAACTCATGGAACACGCGAGGATTGATACTCGTGCTCCTCTGTTTGCCTACGACTACTATCTCAGTCGGGGCGACTACGCGGCGGCCAGACGCCTTGCGCAGGCGACCGACGGGGAGTCGCTTGCGGGATTGCTGCGCGAGGCAGATATCGCTCTCTACACCAATCGCCGTGACGAGGCAATTCGGGTTTATCAGGAAGTCGCAAACCAGGAGTTTGTCTCGCCCGAGCTACTCGTGAACACAGCATATCTGAGCTCATCCCGAGCTACACGTGTGTCGGTTTTCGAGGAAGCCCTCTCCCTCTATGCCGACGAATGGCCTGTAGTCGAGCAGGCTGTTCGATTCTTTGCCGGCTTCGATATGGCCAGAGCGGCTGAGATTCTCGAGGCGCAGAGCGTCGGACCCAACTCGATGCAGGTGGAGTTCCTCGAACTCCGTATCGCTTCCGATCCGAGCGCTCGAGGCTATCCTGCACGACTCTGGCGCCTGCTCGAGAGGGCCGACGACGAGACGATGTATCGATTTGCAGCGTGGTACTTCGGTGCCCACGGCTCCGCTATCGATGCAGAACAGGTGCTGCAACTCAGCAGGCAGCGGTTTGGGAGGCCTTCGTGGGTCATCGACTACGAGGCGCTGCTCGCGGCGGACAGTGGTAGGTGGGACGATGCGGCTTCGCTGTTTTCTGAGAGCCACGAGATCATCCCCGACTGGCGCAGCGCCTACAACGCAGGACTCGCGTGGCACCGGGCCGGATGGCCTGAACGGGGAGAGGAGCTTCTCGAGCGAGCCCGTGTGCTTGCTCCGTACTCTTCTGATCAAGTTCGGAGCAGGGTATATACAGCCTCAGCGCGAACGAGCTCTCAAAACGGAAGGATACGTGATTACCTCGAGCAGGCGCTCGAAATTGAACCCGGCTCTCCAGAGGCGCTCTATCTGTTGCGAACGCTCCCTGATCCCGGCGAATAACCCAAAACTTGAAAACGGGGCGGGTTGCTAGTAAGCTCCTCCCAGCGAGACCACTTTGAACTTGAAGCTTAAGAATCCTACGCAGATCGAAAAAATCCGCGAATCGGGGCGGATCCTGTCTCGGACTCTCCACACGCTCGGGAAGCTTGTCCAGCCCGGTGTGTCGCCGATCGACATCGATCACGAGTGTCGACGCCTCCTGAAGGAGGCCGGTGCAACACCCGCATTCCTCGACTATCACGGGTTTCCGTCGTCGATTTGCGTCTCAGTGAACGAGCAGGTGATCCACGGTATTCCGACAACGCGGAAATTTCAGCCCGGTGACGTCGTCGGACTCGACATCGGCGTAGACCTCGAAGGCTACATCAGCGATTCCGCGTACACATTTGCCGTGGAGCCAGTGTCACAGGAGATTGCGCAACTGCTTTCGGCTACGAAAGAAGCCCTAAGGCTCGGCATTGAGGCGGCCAAACCCGGCGGAAGGATCCATGATATTTCTCGAGCGATCTACCGCCACGTTCGGCAGTTCGGATACGGTGTCGTGCGCCCGTACTGCGGTCACGGTGTAGGCTTTGACGTTCATGAGGATCCTCAGGTGCCCAACTACGTCTCCGCCGGACCAAACCCTCGACTCAAGCCCGGAATGGTTCTCGCGGTGGAACCGATGGTCAATCTCGGGAAGGACGATGTGTACGTTCTAGACGACGATTGGACAGTGGTTACTCGTGATGGGTCCATCTCTGCCCATTTCGAGCACACGATCGCAGTGCGCGAAGATCGAATCGAAATTTTGACCGAACTCGAACAGCATCACCCAGTGGAGGCCTGATGAAAAAGAACGAATCATTTTGGAAATATCTGTCCTTTGTATCTCTCGCGCTCATCGCGGGGCTCGTATTTGGAGTCGTACTCACATCGTGCTCGACCGACGCCGGGGGAATCACGCAGAATACGCGAAACGGTGAGGCTGCGCCTGCATCGACAGATGGGCTGCGTTCGCTTCAGAGCTCGTTTCGGTCGATCGCCGACGAGGTACTCCCGAGCGTTGTTCGAATCGATGTCCAGGCGCGGCTGTCGTCTCGTGGCCTCATTCCATTTGACCGATTCGGACGGCCCGATGAGGAAGAGCCGAACCCACGCGAGTTTGAGAGCGAGGGCCTCGGTTCCGGCGTTGTCATCAATCGAGACGGCAGTCGATACTATGTGCTCACAAACGATCACGTAGTTGGCGAGGCGGACGACATAACTATCGTGCTCGACGATCAGACTCAGTTCGAGGCTGAACTCGTCGGGCGCGATACCCGCAAAGACCTCGCGATGATCAGCTTCACGAGCCGCCGGAACATACCCGTTGCGCGCCTCGGTGATTCCGATTCGCTTCGGGTGGGCGATTGGGTTGTGGCGATTGGAAGTCCGTTTGGCTACCAAAACAGCGTAACCGTTGGCATCGTCAGCGCTCTCGATCGTAGCGGCAGGCTCATCAACAATGTGAGCGACTTTATCCAGACTGATGCCGCCATCAATCAGGGAAACTCCGGTGGCGCACTCGTGAATCTCGACGGCGAGGTCGTCGGCATCAATACCTGGATCACGAGCCAAACAGGAGTCAGTGCAGGACTCGGCTTCGCGATCCCGATAAACAACGTCATTCGGTCAGTTGAAGCCTTTCTATCCGGAGAAGAGGTGCAGTACGGTTGGCTTGGTGTTTCGATTTTCGATCCGAATCCCGCTCAGATTGAGGCGCTCGGACTCCCCGGACCGCAGGGCGCATTCGTTCACGGCGTGTTTGATGAGTCTCCAGCGGACACGGG
>JBMCTC010000083.1:0-11230 GCA_048624115.1 Spirochaetota bacterium | reverse complement strand
TACGACTCGACAATGTGCTCCTGATGGAGCGCCATGTCGGGGCTGAACTGAGGGTTCTTGTCGATGTGTTGGACCATCTTCTGTAAAACGCCGGTTCGAAGGACACTGGTTATTCCGCCGAGGATCTTCTTCCAGCCGGCTCGGTCCACGACCTCTACGCCTTTGTACTCACGAAGCACGTCGAAGATAGAATCCCAGGCTGCTTCCTTCTCGAGCGGCAGCGAGACCTCCATAAAGTCTTTGAGGTCGTCACTGATGTACTCGGCATTGATCGTCTCGTACTTCGGGGCGGTTGTGAAGTTACCCTCCTGAATCGAGCCGTCGAACTTGCGCAGTACGAAGTAGAGATCGAACTTCACGAACCCGACAAAGGTCTTAAGCAGAGAGTACGTCTCGTTGATCCGCTTGATCGATGCCGCGTCAAAGCCGCTGAAGTAGTCGACCATCGACTGTCGAATCTGAGCGGTGAGCTGCTTGGTGTCGATCTCTTTCGCCGACCTACGAATCGCCTCCTCGGTGAAGAGCTCGCGAAGCTTCCCCTGCCGCTCGGTATGGTTCATCTCAATCACAATAGTCTTGAGCGCGTTTGATTCCTCTGCGGAGGCGAGAAGCGTTTGCGCCGGCCCGACGACCTTGTAGATCTCGAAGAAGAATCGTCCGAGAGCAGGAAGCGCCTCGGAGTTTTTCGGCTTATAGAACTTGTACTTCTGGCGACCGAGATCCTTCGCAATCTCTTTGAGAAGGCGTTTTTTTTCTTTTTCGGGGTCGTTGCTGCCAAAAATCAGCGAGAGAAAACGCGAAAAAAAGTTTGAAGCCTCTGTCGCGGAGTTGTTTTTGAGGTCTTGCGTATTCGCGTCACCCATGATAACTAATCGTACGCCGTTTAACCCCATTTGTCAATGTAGCTCCATTATCTATTATTTAGTTATCCTCTCACGACTATACTGGACGCACGATTGTGGATACTATTCCAGCGGATGAACGCGCTAGCAGAGGCACTCAACAAGACACTCGACACAACGGTAGCCGGCCGGCTGCTCTCCGAGCTCGGTCGTAAGATGTACTTCCCCAAGGGAATCGTTGCCCAGACAGGCGAGGCGAACCAACGCGCTCACCGCTTCAACGCGACGGTTGGCATGGCGTTTGAGCATGGTGAGCCGATAATGCTCTCGAGCATGCAGAGCGAGGTCGGAGCGCTGACCGCTCGCGAGAGCGTTGCGTACGCCCCAACGCCGGGCGTCGCGGAACTCCGCGCGCTCTGGGAGGCTGAGATTCGACGAAAGAATCCGTCTCTCGGAAAGACCGGAATCACGCAGCCGATGGTGACCGGGGGCCTGACGAACGGCCTCTTTCAGATCTCAGAGCTCTTTGTAAACGAGGGCGATGCACTTGTCCTGCCCGAGCTCTTCTGGGGCAACTATCGACTCATGATTGACGTGCGACGTGGTGCCGAGATTGTCACCTACCCGCTCTTTGACGCAGCCGGTGGATTTGATGTAGCGGCCCTTGACCGGGCAATCGGAAACCGGAGCAAAGCCGTCGTTCTGCTGAACTTTCCGAACAACCCGACCGGGTACTCACCCAAAAAAGAAGAGGCTCAGCGCATCCTCGACCTCTTGACGGCGAAGGCAGAGGCCGGGTGCGATCTGCTCGTGATAACCGACGACGCCTACTTTGGCCTCTTCTACGAAGACGATCTTCTGACCGAGAGTCTGTTCGCAAAGCTCGCGACGGCAAGCGAGCGAATTCTTGCAGTAAAGATCGACGGAGCAACAAAAGAGGATTTCGCATGGGGCTTTCGCGTCGGTTTTGTGACCTTTGCCGGCCTCGGTCTTGACCAGGAGCAACGCGACGCGCTCGAGCAGAAGCTCAAGGGCTCGCTTCGGTCGACTGTTTCAAACAGCAGTCGAATCGCGCAGAGCCTTCTCATCAAGACGCTCTCCTCTCCGAGCTACCAGGCCGAGAAGGAGGCCAAACGAGAGGTGTTGCGCGAGCGATACCAGGAAGTGCGCGCAATCGTTGAGCGCGAAGATACCGGTCCGCTCGCACCGCTCCCATTTAACAGCGGGTACTTCATGGCATTCGCATGCAAAGGAGTTAGTGCAGAGCAACTGAGGCTTGCGCTCTTGGACAATGGGATCGGAACGATCGCGATTGGAGAGCAGTATCTGCGCGTTGCCTACTCCACCATTGACAAGGAAGACCTGAGCGAGCTCTACGCAGAGATCTTTGCGGCGGCGAGGGCGTTGCTTTAAGCATCCGGAACGAGGTACGAGCCGAGCTCGGAAAGCTGCGGGTATGAGTCGAGGACCGGTTTTCGCGAGCCTGCGAGTTTCCGGTCAATGCCGGCGATTTGCGTGTAGAGTTGATTCACCATGTCGCCGAGGATGGAAAGGTTTGAGCCGAAGTTGTTGACGGCCAGGTCGCGAAGAATCCGCTCGTTGCCCCTCGGTGGAGCACCGCCCACGGAAGTGGCGAGCCGCGCAGGCAGGTGCGGTTTCAGCTCGCGGCGCGCGTGGTAAATGAACTTCCCGAGTGCGAGGACTCGATCGTACAGCTCGTCTATGTGGTACCCCTGATGATGGAAGTATTCCGCCTTCTCGGTGACGCTCTCGATGAGGTCCCACTCCTTCTGCGCGAGCGGGAGCACGCTAAAGGAGTTGCGTACGTATCGGTTTCCGATGTTCTTACGGTAATGCTCACCGATTGTGTCAATGAGCTTCATGAGTGATTCGTCCTTCGTTTGCATGGCCGCGGAGAATATACCCTAAAGCAAGAATGTTGACATCCCGCGGCGGCAATCGTAGAGTGCGCTGTGCACCTTCGCAGCTTTCTACCCGTTTCTCTGGGACTACTCCTAATCACCGTGACCACGGCTTGTTCGCCACCCGCAGTCGAGCTCTGGACCGACGTGACCGGACTCGCGCCGGTGGTCGAGCTCTACAACGCCTCACAACAGGAACGCATTGTCGAGCTCGTCTACGAGCCGAGCATTCAAACGGAACTCCGGCTCGCCGAGCACCCTCCCGATATCGTGATCTCCTCCTACATCGAGGACGAGCGTAGCAGCGCACTCTTTCAGCCCCTTGACGGCATACTCAATCGGCGGCTCGATCGGGCGTCATTCTACGCCGATTTGCTCGCCTCAGGCAGACGCAACAACCGACAGCTCTTTCTCCCGCTCACGTTTCACCTCCCGCTCATCTACTACGCCGAGCAGATCGTTCGTTCCGATACCGGTCCGATCATTGCCCCGGAAGAGATGATTGCACGAGCTGACGGCTTCAATCGGGGAACCGGTACGCGCTGGACCCATCTCGCCTACTCGCCCCTGTGGAACTCTGAGTTTCTCTATCAGTACGTGCGGGCAGTGGGCGTTGATTTTCTCGAGTCACCGACCGGCGCACCAACATGGGACGAGCAGGCCCTCACGAGCGCACTTGAAGGTGCGAGCACCTGGATTACTGAGGCAAACGGATCTCTCGCCCTCGATCGAGAGTTCGTCGAGCGCTATCTCTATGCGCCCGAGCTACCGCTCGTACGCGAGGGGCGGATTGCCTATGGGTTCGAGACCTCGGAGCGCTACTTCTCAATTGCAGACGCACGGCGCAGAAACCTGCAGTTTCGCTGGCTCGGACACGAAGATAGGATACCGGTCTTGGAGAACGTCACCTACGCCGGAGTACCGCAGGGCGCGGCTAATGTACCCGGCGCGAACGATTTTCTCGAGTTCCTCTTTTCCGAGGAGAATCAAATTCTCCTGATCGAGGATGCGCTTCGTAAAGAGATCGACACATTTGGGCTTGCCGGCGGGTTTAGCTCTCTCTGGAAAGTCACCGAACGGCATTTCGAACGATACTATCCCGAGCTGACCGGACGGATACCCTCCGATGCAATGCTTCGCTTTCCTCCCCCGAGCCCACGCCACTGGGGAAGCCTGAAGCGCGAGATCGTAATCCCGCGACTGACCGCAGAGGTAAACCAACGTCCGCAGAGTCGATCGCTCCGCGGTCAAATTGACGCGTGGTTACTCCAACAGGAAGAATAAAAAAGGCGCGGCCGAAGCCGCGCCGCACTCGATCGGTCGTGTTGTTTATGGGTAAAACCGGAACCCAATTCCACCGTTGATCGTAAACTCAGTCGCGGGAACGAGCGACATACCCGGCGCTGCTTTGATGAACACATCAAAAGGCGCGTTTTCGAAGAGATAGGTTAATCCGACAGGAATGCGGAACCCGAAGTTCGGATCTTCTTCGAGGCGAACAAAACCACCCGCGCCGAAGAAGACGGTGAGGGGGCGTTCGACAAACGAGTGGAACTGATAGTCGGCCTGAAAGTAGAACGAACCTTCGTTCTCGAATGACCATGCTGCGACGAAGTCAAGCGCGTTGGCTCCGCCTAACCACGATATAAGCGAGACACCGCTTGGTTCCCCGAGCATCACGCCAAAGCCGAAACCTCCGCGTTCGATCTCGTCGATCGCATCCGTCTGAGCGCTGAGCGAAACCGGGACGAGAAGCATCGCAACGATCATCACCGCAAACACAGCCTTAAACACTGTACGTTTCATAGAATCTCCTTTCCCTCTCTGGGAAGATTGGAATCGAGTCCCTTCCTCGTGGGACTGTTTCCTAAGAAGTGCAAGAAGCGTGCCAGCCTACTCTCCCAACGGTCGCAAGCAGCCCATTGTGCAATGCTTACCCTCGCAGCGTCCCTCTGCTCCTCATCCAGATATGCTATCCTTCGCCCGCGCGGCCCTCTCCGGATGCCGCAGACGCGCCTTCCCCGGGGCCGATGGGCTCTTCGGTAGACACCGCCGCCTGACTCGTAGAAGGCAGAGCGGCGACGTCCTGCATCTCTTGCTCGCCGACAATCGCACGGAAGCGGGGCATCATCTCTGGGTGCTCCTGCTGCACGTATGAGATAAGCTGTTCACGGACGAGACACCGCAAGTCCCAGAGCCTCGGCGAGTCTTTCGCAGTAACGAGAACCCGAACTTGTGCCGACTTCTCGGTAACGTCGGTCACCTGAACGACCGAAACACCGCCATCCCAGAGGTCAGTCTTTTTGAGCACGCGATCGAGCGCCTCTCTGATCTCTTGAATAGGGAAGCCGTAGTCTATGTAGAGGTAGATGCTCCCGATCAACCGTGACGAGGTACGAGTCCAGTTCTGAATGTTGTTATCGAGAAAGTAGGTTATCGGGACTATAAGCCGCCTCCAGTCCCAGATTTTGATCACGACGTAGGTCAGGGTGATCTCTTCTACCCAGCCCCACTCGCCCTCGATAACAACGGCGTCCCCGAGACGAATCGGTTGGGTAAAGGCAATTAGCAGCCCGGCAAAGACGAGTCCGAGCGTCTGTTGGGCGGCAAAACCGACAATGATGCCAGCGACGCCGGCGGTTGTGAGCAGCGTCGTTCCAACTTGACGAATCCCCTCAAAGGTCAGCAGGATTGCCCCGAGTGCCAGAACAAAGATCAAGAAGCTCGCAATCCTGCGGATGTATCGAATCTGGGTATGGACTTTTCGCGCCTTGAGATTGTTCTCTACGTCGGTTGGATACTGGAGAACAGCAATGTCCTCTACCAGCACGAGTCCGCGCGTTATCAGGAACGCGCCAAACGCCATTACCAGCACACGCGCCACGGCGCCTGCTGTTCGAGCTGCATCCTCCGGAAGCGTTGCAAATGGGATCGCTATGGCGAGCATTATGGCAGGCAGAAAGAGGACGACGGGAAGGCGGAGCACCGGTCCAATCCGCGTTGCTATTGGAGACTCCCGACGCTTGGCAATCGACACCGCCATGGCAATGATCGCGAGCGCGAGCAGGATACCCAAAACGACCGCTCCACCGAGCACGGCAAGCGATCTCACATTCGGACCTAAGTCGTTTATAAGACTGAGAAGCATCGACTACTGCTTAATCATCACATCGTTCTCAATATGAATCTCATCGTGCGTATTCACGCCGACGATCTGTCGAACTCGTTGACGTTCGGCGTCGTTTTGGACGTGGCCCTGAAGGGTAACCTTCTTTACTTCGTTTCCCGAGGCCTCAGGGTGCACGATCACCGCAGATTCGCTCGAGACGTGCGGATCATTCGCAATTGTCTCTTCGAGCTCCTTTTTGAGTTGCTCAACTGAATTCTCATTCCAGCGCCGAGCCTTAAACTCCGCACTCAATTGAGGCGGGTTCGGCCCCGTGTTTCCCTTTCCTATCATGATATCCTCGCTTATCGAGCGCTCAGCTACTTCGCCTGAGATGCCTTACCGCCCGCCTCTTCCATGATGCGTTCGGCGGTATCGACGTCGTCTCCCGACTCCGGTACGTGTACAAGGAACCCACCGTTTTTGATGCCATGAGCAAAGTAAGCCTGCTGGTCGCCCGGGACACCAATTCTGTCGAGATATGAGCGAACGTTATCGTCGGTCATAAATGCCCCGACCCCGCCGGCACCGGCGGTAGCTGCTCCGGGCGCGGCAGTGGAGCCGGTGCCGGAAGCTGTGCCAGTGCCTCCAGGGATCGCATTTAGGCTCAGGTTGTCCTTGATCGTAGACTGGCTATGGATCTTGATTTTGAAGTCATCAACTTCATCGGCTGCCTTCAGCTTCTTAACTGCCTCATTCGCCGACGTTTCGTCTGGAAACAAAGCAAATGCATTCTTCATACATCCTCCTGAGGTTTACGATAGCGAAGAAGCGGGTTGGCACGGATAACCAAAACGGACTACACCCAACTGGACTATGGGCCTGTGGCCCGCTCGCGTTGTATGGTCGTGCTATATGCAAACCTTGGAAGAGTTCTACGAGTTCACGCAGCGATTGCACACCACGCGCCAGGCAATCACTTCGGCATACATTGCGCGAACCAACGACCCGTACGACGTGTCAGTGCTTCAAAATGGTTTGCACGCGATTGATAAGCTGCCGGGAGACAAGCTCAACAAAAGGCTGATTGTAGGTGACGCGGAGGCAACCGTCCGACTCGACTACGAGCGACGCGAGCTCGAGCGCGACATCTTTTTTCTCGAGCACTCAGCGCAAGAGTTACAAGAGAAGCTCGCCCGTGAGAATGACAAGTTTGCGTCCGAGGTCGAGGGCACGGTCAACTTCCTGCGCAACATACCAATCCGCACCTTCTTGACCGACCGCGACGGGACGATCAACAACTACTGCGGCCACTATCGCTCGAGCCATCAACCCATCTACAATGCAGTCTTCCTTACGACCTACGCGCGTTCGTGCCCCGAGCAGAGCGTAATCCTCACGAGCGCTCCGCTCGAGCCACACGGCATCATCGACCTCAATGCGATTCCCGAACGCACCGTCTCGCTGGCGGGTAGCAAGGGTCGCGAGTACCTCTCGGTACACAACACCCGCGGCGAGATGGAGATTCCACACGAGCAGGGAGAGAAGCTTCAACAGCTCAACGCGCGCCTCGCAGATCTGCTCGACGAGGAGGGCTGCCGGAAATTCGCCTTTATCGGATCTGGTGTCCAGTACAAATTTGGCCAGACAACGGTCGCCCGCCAAGACATACACAACACTATCTCGGACGAGGCGTCACAGCGCTTCCTCGAACGGGTGCAGAGTCTCGTGACCAATGTGGATCCAGAGGGGACAACGTTTCAAATTGAGGACACCGGCAAAGATATCGAGATCATGCTCACCATTGAGGGCGCACGCGAGTTCACCAAGGGCGACGGCGTTGCGTTCTTGGCCAAAGAGCTTGAACTGCCGCTCGAATCGGGGACGACACTCGTCTGCGGCGATACCGCTTCGGACGTTCCCATGGTAGAGAAGATAGCCGAGCTTGCCGGTACGACGAACACCGCGACGATTTTCGTTACCGAGGATCGTGCCCTGAGAGATCGGGTCCGAGAGACCGTCAAAGATCATTGGTTCGTGAGCTCGCCCGACGTTCTGGTTACGGCGCTCTACAAAATCGGCCTGAAGGTAGAAAGATGAGCGAAGCGACCCACATGAAGGGTGCTGTACTCGACCTTGACGGAGTAATCACCCAAACGGCAGAGATCCACTTCCAAGCATGGAAACAAGTGTTTGACGAGTTGCTCGAGCAGAAAATCGGTGACGACGCAACGCCGTTCCGGCACGAGGAGGATTACATCCCCTACGTTGACGGCAAACCCCGCTACCAGGGAGTGAAGAGCTTTCTCGAGTCACGCGATATCTCTCTGCCCTTTGGCAAGCCGGGCGACAAGCCGGGAGACAACTCGATCTGTGCCGTTGGCAACCAGAAGAATGAGTGCTTTCGCAAGCTCATCAAGAACGAAGGCGCCGAAGTCTTTGAGTCGAGCGTCAAGCTCGTTGACCAACTCAAGGAGCGCGGCGTCGCAGTTGGCGTGGCGAGCTCGAGCAAAAACGCAACCTTCATTCTCGAACAGACCGGTCTCAAGGAGAAGCTTGAGGCGATAGTTGATGGGAACGTCGTAGCGGAGCTCGGCCTCTCCGGTAAACCCGCACCCGACGTCTTTTTGCTGGCAGCCGAACGGCTCGGGGTGGCTCCGGCAGAAACCATGATGGCAGCGGATGCGTGTGCGGGCGTCGAGGCCGGGCAGAACGGACGGTTTGGATTGGTCATTGGTGTCGCGCGTGGCGCGGAACGCGAGCGACTCCACAACCACGGCGCCGACCTTGTCGTCGAAGATCTCTCGGAAATCTCGATCGAGGAGATGGAACGCTGGTTTCGAGACCAACTCCCGAATGAAGGATGGCAACTCACCTACCATGGCTTTCACGATGATGACGAGCGGCTGCGTGAGGCGATGCACACCGTTGGCAATGGATATTTCGGCACGCGGGGCTCGCTCGAGAGCGAACCGATCAGCGACAACGTGCACAATCCAGGCACCTACATCGCCGGTCTCTTTGACCGCGCCGCAACCAAGGTGCGCGACAAGACGATCTACAACAACGACTTCGTGAACTGCCCCGATTGGACTCGGGCGACCGTCCATATCTCGGGAGACCACCGGCTCTCACCTCATACCTGCGAGGTCGTGAGCTACCGGCAGTGGCTCGACTTGAGCCGGGCGATCCTCCATCGCGATGTTACCTACCGCGACCGTCAGGGCCGAATCACCCGAGTCGCCACGAAGCGCTTTGCAAGCATGAAGCTCGCGCACCTCGGCGTTCAGCAGATCACGGTCGTGCCCACGAATCACAACGAGCCGGTCGAGATCAAGCTCACGATTGATGGCGATGTAAAGAACTACCTCGTCGAGCGCTACCGCGATCTCGAGCAGCACCATATCGAGGTCACTAAGACCGATGCGGGTGGGAACGGCGTGTACCTCGAAGCAAGGACGCTCAACAGCAAGCACGAGATCTGCATGCGCGCTACGAGCAGAAGTCGGGGCCAGGCAGAACGGAAAACTGATACGAGCAAGACGAGTGCTACCGAGAGCTACACATTCAACGTCGAATCCGGATCGCCCTGTACGGTAGAACGGTTCGTGGCAATCCACACCGGTATCGATTTCGACACCGAGGATCCGGTGGCCGAGGGGAAAGAGCTCATCGAGGCGGTTGGTGATTACAAGACCGAAGAGGCTGCCCACGTCGAGCAGTGGCAAAAGCTCTGGGATCGCGCAGACATGGTGATCGAGGGTGACCGCTTTGCTCAACGCGTGGCGCGACTGCATACCTATCATCTGCTGGCCACCGCAAGCCTGCACAACACCAAGCTCGATGTCGGCCTTCCGGCCCGAGGGTTGCACGGCGAGGCGTATCGCGGTCACATCTTCTGGGACGAGGTGTTTATCCTTCCGTTTTACGTGCAACGCTTCCCCGAGATTGCGCGCAGCCATCTCCTCTATCGCTACCGTCGCCTCGATGAGGCGCGAAAGCTCGCGAAGAAAGTCGGTTGCAAAGGGGCGATGTATCCCTGGCAGAGCGCAGACACCGGGGGCCCTGAGAGTCAGGAGTTGCACTATAACCCCAAGTCGGGCGAATGGGATCCCGACCTAAGCGACCTGCAGAGACATATCTCGATCTCGATCTCCTACGATGTGTACACCTACTTCTATGCAACCGACGATAGGGAGTTCCTGCACGACTATGGGATGGAAATGCTTCTCGAGATTGGCCGCTACTGGGCAAGCAAGGCGAAGTATGACGAGTCGGACGAGCGCTACCACATAGAGGATGTGATGGGTCCGGATGAGTTTCACGAGAAGTACCCCGACGCGCCGATGGATCAGGGCGGGTTCCGCGACAACGCCTATACCAACATCATGGCGGCGTGGTTGCTGCACAAGATCGCCAAGACCTATGAGAAGGTACCCGACGACCAGAAGGGCGCGATAGACAAGCGCATTGAGTTCGATCGTTCCGAACTCGATCGCTGGGAAGAGGTGGTGTCGAAGCTTGCGGTTCCGTTTGCCGACGACTACCTGATTAGCCAGTTCGAGGGCTACATGGAGCTCGAAGAACTCGATTGGGATCGCTATCGGGAGAAGTACGATAATATCAGGCGACTGGATCGCATTCTCAAGGCGGAGGGGGACTCGCCAGATCGGTACAAAGTAAGCAAGCAGGCTGATGTCTTGATGACGTTCTACTTGCTTGCCCCCGAACAGGTCGAGCACATTCTCGAGCTCATGGGGTATCCCGGCAAGACTGGCCGTGAACTCCTGCGCCGAAACTACGACTACTACGTCAAGCGGACGAGCCACGGCTCCACGCTGAGTTGGATCGCGCACTCCGACATCGTGAGTTACATTGACGAGCACAAGAACGACCAGTGGAAGTGGTTTGTGGAAGCGCTTCGAAGCGACATCTTTGACACGCAGGGCGGTACCACGCTCGAAGGCATTCACTGTGGCGTTATGGCCGGGTCGCTCGACATCGTGGTCTCGGGCTTCTGCGGCATCAGCCTCTTTCGTGACCGGATCGAGCTCGATCCAAACCTCCCCGACGACTGGAAGCGAGTCTCCTTCTGTATTCAGAATCAGGGAGTTGACTATCGAGTGGAGGTCGAGCGGACCGACGGAAAGAAGAGTAGCGCGTATGTCACCAGGCTCAGTAAAGGAAAGACAACGGCCTACGCCGGACCAGAAAGCGAGAAAAAGGAACTGCCGGTCGGAGAACGGGTCGCAGTCCCCTCGTCGCGAGAGGCTTCACGCACTCCAGCCGATGTGTAGTGTCACATACCTTGGGGAAAGGCGAACCGTAGATCGCCGAGAGCGTACTGGGTGATCGTCGGC
>JBMCTC010000082.1:0-11257 GCA_048624115.1 Spirochaetota bacterium | reverse complement strand
CTCGATTGTCATTGTAGAGAACAGCTATCGACGCCAGCAACTCGGCTTGAGTAAACACAAGGCTGCAGTTGTCGGAACCCAAGAGGTGATTATTCCGGTGGTCGCGGCGACGGCCACCACGGTTGCAGCGTTCTTGCCGCTCACGCTCTTGCCCGGCGTCATCGGACTCTTTCTGCGGGTCGTACCGTTGACCGTTTCGATCGCTCTTATCGCAAGCACGTTCGAGGCTGCGTTTTTCCTTCCATCGCACTACGCCGACTGGCCGGGTGGCAACAAGCAGGTTACCCGGAAGTTTTTTGACTCGGTGCGCGACTGGTTTGGCGGCTTGGTTCGTAAGCTCTACCGCCGCAAAGGCATTACCGTAGTGGCAATGGCCGTTCTGCTCGTCGGCAGCTTCTCGCTCGTGCCGTTTATCCAGCAAGACCTCTTTAGTGCAGAGGACTTTACTCTCTTCTATGTCGAGATCGAGCTGCCGGTTGGTTCCACGCGTGAGCGCACCAACGAGGTTGTCGAACAGTACGAGGCGGAGATTCTACCCTTTGTCGGACGGGGCGAGATTGTCTCGGTAAACGCCTCAATCGGGCTCTCGCAACGCGACAATGAGAACATCAGACGCAGTAACGTCGCTCAGCTCTTGGTAGATCTCACCGAGCAGGATGAGGGGCGCGAACGAAGCATTACTCAAATCATGGCCGATATTCAGCGTCGTACCTATGACATTCCCGGCACCGAGAACGTAGTCTTCCGACGTGCAACCAACGGCCCGCCAACCGATCCGCCTATCAGCTTTCGCCTCTTTGGCGACGATTACGAGGAACTCGGCGCGGTTGCGAACGCAATTCTGGATCAGCTTGCGACATACCCGGAACTCTTTAACGTAGAGGACAACCTCGAGACCGGTACTCCGGAGCTGCGAATCGTGGTCGATGAAGAGGCGGCGGCTCGCTTGGGCTTGAGTGCCCAGGCGATCGGAAGCTTTGTTCGAACGAGCTTTGACGGCCTTCAGACATCGACGGTGTTTGTAAACAACGAGGAGTTTGACGTAATCGTTCGCTACGCAGGCACGAGCGAGGCCTCGGTAGGCGAGATCACCCAGCTTCGGATCCCGACCAGTGACGGGCGGCTGATTCCCTTCTCTTCGGTTGCCCGGCTCGAGGAGGCCGACGCGCTTGCGTCTATCCGGCGGCTCGACGGCAAGCGTGAGGTCAGAATTACCGGCGAGGAGTTCAGCGAGGCGAATCTTCAGGCGATCAACGCCGACATAGAGGCGCTCTTCGAGCGCGAACTGGAAAGCCGGTATCCTGATGTAACGTTGGGTGTGGGTGGAGAGTTTGCCGAGCTTGCCAATCTGTTGATTGAGATTCTTCGAATCTTTCTGGTCGGCATCATCCTTATCTACCTCATTCTCGGATGGCAGTTCAGAAGTTACACCCAACCGCTGTTGATCTTGCTCTCCGTACCCTTCGCGTTTGTCGGAGTGGTGCTTTTCCTCGTCGTTTCGGGCACACCGCTCTCGACGATCGTAATCTACGCATCGGTCGCGTTGGCAGGTATTGCCGTCAATGACACGATTGTACTCGTGACGTTTGTAAATGAGCGTCGCGAACAGGGCATGTCGGTAGGCGAGGCGGTCGTAGAAGGTGCAACCACTCGACTCAGGCCAATCCTGCTCACTTCGATTACGACCATTGCCGGCCTCTTGCCCACCGCAGTTGGACTCGGCGGCAGTTCGGTAATCTGGGGACCCATGGCGAGCACGATCATCTTTGGGCTCGTGTTCTCTACCCTGACCGCACTCATCGTCGTGCCGTGCATCTACGGACTCTTCTTTGACAATCCAAAGGCAGAGGCTCGATTCCAGAAGCGCATTGCGCTGCAGCGCGAGATTGACACCGGCATTGAGACCTATGGAGAAACGAGATGATACTCAGACCCACAACGATTCGAACGCGTACACGAAGGTTCATCCTCGCCGCGATTTTGCTCGTCGCCTCGTTACCGCTTCTTGCACAGGAGCAAACGACCGGGGAGGGCGGAATCGAGCTCGCCGAACTCGTCGCGGCAGCTCTCGAAGCGAGCCGCGACATAAGCGATGCCGCGATCCGTACCCGCCTTGCCGAGATCGCACGCGACTCGGTGCTCGACACCGTTACGCCTGAGCTCACGCTCACCGCCGACCCGGCGTACGGGCTGCGCACGCAGCGCGGAAGCAACTTTGCCGAGATTTCCGACATCGCGGAGTTCCCACCCGAGCCGACCACGACGGTCACGCAGTCAACCGGGCTCACGCTCTCTGCCGTTCAACTCTTGTCCACTGGTGGTGTCGTGAACGGCTCGGTTGGAAGCGGCCTCTCGGCAACCGTCTCGGATGCAGCGTCCGACGCGTCTACGACAACCTACGCGCTTTCGCCGCAGGTCTCGCTCTCGATCTCTCAACCGCTCTTCGTAGATGGAAAGCTGATCGATGCGACGCAACTACGGCTCAATCGCGAGAGCGCGAACAATGCGCTCGCCACCGCGCAGCTCGGTGAGGCTGCGGTACGGGAGCAAATAACGGTGCTCACGGTGCAGCTTGCGCTCCAGCGTGAGAGTCTGCGGCGTGCTGCGCTCCTGCAGCGGTCGCAGCAGGCGCTGCTCGAGTTGCAGCTCGACGACGCGCGCGTTCGCCAAAACCAGGGACAGGGCTCGCAGCAGCAGATTCTCGCCCTCGAGGTGCAGCTCAATCGTTCGCGCGATGCAGAGCTGCAGAGCATGCTCGCCGCCCGCGAGCTCGCACTGCAACTGCGAGAACTCACCGGAGTCTCTCTCGACGAGAACGAGCCAATTGCCATACCCGCGAGCGCAGGGCCCGGCGAGGCGGACGGGCAGGGCGGGCGCTCCGCCGATGAGTCTTCGCTGCCCATCTCGCAGGCGGAGCGTGAGCTGCGATCGGCCGAGCTCGACTACGAACTTGCCCGCAAGCAGGCGGGCGCGACTGCCAATCTGGCCGTCACCGCGACCCCGCGTTATCGCGACGAGCGGGAGGACCCCGCAGACCTCGGCACCGTGTTCTCCGATTTCAGCGGTGACGGGTCGGGCGTCGATCTCAACCTCGTATTGACGCTCGAGGTTCCCCTCACCGCGGGCGGCGAGCGTAGGCGGACGGTAGAACAGGCTCGCCTCTCGCTCGACCTCGCGGAGTCGGCGCTCGAGCGCGCACGGGTAGAGACGGAGTCCCAGGAAGAGCTTCTTGAGCTTCGGATGGATACACTTAGCCAGCGGATCGAGCTTCTCGAGTTTGATCTTGCCTACGAGCGAGACCTGCTCACGAACGATCGGGAGCTGCTCGAGCTCGGGTCGCGGAACCAGATCAACGTTGAGCAGCGCGAGTTCTCGGTGCAGGCGAAGGAGATCGATCTTGCGAACCTCCGCGGGGAGCTTCTCTTGCAACGCCTCGAGCTCGCTCGGGTAGTCGGCAAGGATCCGGCTGCGTTTGTGCTTGACTCGGTTTCGGAGTAGGATGCCGAATGCCGCAACGCCCGCACAGCAAGAGCGACGACGCGCGAGACCGAGTGCTCGAGTGCGCCGAGAAGCTCTTTATGGAGCGCGGCTATGAGTCGGTCAAGCTTCGTCACATCGCCGATGAGCTTAGCGTTCGCGCGGCATCGCTCTACTACTACTTTCCAAACGGCAAGCAAGAGATGTTTCAGGCGGTTTTGCTGCGAGCGATGGAGCGCATTCGCGCGGGCCTCGAGAGCGCAATCTCTTCCGCCGATGAAGGGCTCAACGCTCGGCTTCGCGCGGCTGCGAGCTATTTTCTCTCCCAACCGAAGATGGATCTCTATCGAATGCTCGAGAGCGATCTCGAGCAGGTCGATGAAGAGGATCGCCGAGGAGTCGCTGAGGCACTCTACGGGGCGCTGCAGCGGCCGCTGATTGTGGTGTTTCGGGATGCGATGCCGACTTCCGGGAATCCGGGCCACGGCGCCGGTTCGGGGCCCCCGCCGCCGTCGCCCGAGCTCTTGGCCGGGAGCTTCTTGGCCTCGATCCAGGCGGTGCACCACCTCAGGTCCGATTTTCGAATACCCGTCTCGAAAGAGCATATGGCCGGCCAAGTCTGCGACGTGCTCGCGGCGGGCGTGCACGCTCTTGCAGGTGGCTGCGGATAGGCCCGAAGTGGTAATTTGTAGGGATGGCACACCTTCCATCCAACGACACGCATCTCATTTGGCACGAAATTGCACGGAAGAAGATCCTCGACGCGAAAGTGTTTCAGGTGTATACGTCTCGACGTCGCTCCCAAGAGGGCAAGCAGCGCGATTATGCACTCGTAGAGGCCGGCGACTGGTGCCACGTGATCGTCCCGGTAGAGAGCGAGGGCCGCGAGTGCTTCGTAATGGCTCGCCAGTTCCGTCACGGTCTTGGAGCGATCACGATCGAGTTTCCCGGCGGCATCGTTGACCCCGGTGAGGAGCCGGCCCATGCGGCCCGGCGAGAGCTCGAAGAGGAAACTGGATACCGTTGTGAGAAACTCACCCTCATCGGCCGAACCAACTCAAACCCCGCGTTCATGACCAACACGGTCCATACGTTTGTCGCGCACGGCGCAGAGCGAGTGAGCGAGCAGAGTCTCGACGAGAATGAGCTCGTCGATATCGAGCTCGTCCCGGTACGACAGGTGCTCTCACTCGCCAATCCGGATTTCACGGCGCACGCGATTATGCTGGCTGGATTGCATTGGTATCGAGTGTGGAAGGATGATGGTTTGGCGTATGAGGAACGATTGGGTGGGGAAGGTGCCGACCGGATTCGAACCGGTGAATAAAGGTTTTGCAGACCTCTCCCTTAGGCCACTTGGGTACGGCACCAGGACGGTATTCACAACCGAAATTAGAACATAGCAAATGTCTTGACCAGGGTAAAGAACCTGCGGAGGTTGCTACGTTGCCTCGGCGTGCTCTACATTGTGCCACGAGGCAAAGCTGTTTCTCGTGAGTCCGGTCAGGATGCCCTTGAGGGCCGCGGTAGGCTCGATCTCTCGGTTCAGGATGGCGTAGACACTCGTGATAATCGGAAGCTTCAACTTGTGCTGGGTCAGCACCTTCATCGCGCCACGGGCGGCTACGACGCCCTCGGGAAGATACCCGACCTTGTGAATCCGGTCGATCAGATCGTCGATATTCTCAAAGCCGTCGAGAATAGACTTCTCGACAATTTCGCGCCCGAAGCGACGGTTTCGCCCGTAGTGACTGCGGCAGGTCACGTCGAGGTCGCCAACCCCGGCAATCGAGGTAAAGGTCTGCGGGTGTGTCGCTCCGAGGGCAAAGGCCATCGACTGAATTTCGTTCAGTCCTGCCGCAAGCAGGAGACTCTCCGTGTTGTCGCCAAATGCGGCCCCGGTCACCCGTGCGAGCGCATCCATGACGCCAAATGCAATCGCGACGACGTTCTTCATTGCCGCCGCAACCTGCACCCCGATCACGTCGAGCGAGCTAAACACCATGAGCGGGTGTACGTTTAAGAGCTCACGGAAGCGAATTGCGTTCCGGGGATGGGCACTGGCGCTGATCAGCCCGGTCAGTTTTCCCCGGGCTACCTCCTCGGCGTGGCTGGGCCCCGAGATGTAGACGAGTTTGTCTTTGTAGAACCCGGGAAGGTAGTCCTCGAGTGTCTGCACGATCAGACGAATTCCCGAGGGTGTGTCGATGAACCCCTTGGTAATCACGCCAATCGTGGTCTTTCCTTCGCTGATCTCCGGTACGGCGAGCAGCTCCCGGGTTAGGGGAAGGATAAAGAGGCTCGGCGTGGCGAGAATCAAAAACTCTTTGCCCGAACCGACCTCTTCGAGATTGGTGGACGCCTTGATCTCTCTCGGGAGCTCGACCTCGGGCAGATAGCGTTCGTTTACGCACTGCTCGTTGATCGCATCGACTACCTCTTGCTCATATGCCCAGAGCGAGACTCGATTCCCGTGAGAGGCGAGCACCTTCCCGAGCGCCGTGCCCCACGCCCCGGCGCCAATGATTCCTACCTCAGCCATTTGCCCCCGCTACGAGCCGCTCGAACTGCTCGACGTAGCCGGCAATAATGTCGATCCCGCCCTGCCAAAACGCCGGGTCTTCGATGTCGAAGCCCGCCTCGCGCGTAACATCGTTCGCGCTGGCCTGCCCGGTAAGCAGCAGCAGCTGCTTGTATCGCTTCGGGAACTCGTGCACGTCTTCCTGGTAGCTCGAGTAGAGGCCGAGGCCAAAGAGCATTCCAAACGCGTAGGGAAAGTTGTAGAAGCTCAAGCCGGCGCTGTAGTAGTGCGGCTTCACCGCCCACATGTATGGATGTCGGAGTTTCGGATCCATGCCCTCGCCGTACGCTTTCTCCTGCGCCTCGAGCATGAGCTCGCAAAACTCACCGGGACTGAGCTCGGACTTGGCGCGCTTCTCGAACACCGCCTTCTCGAAGACAAATCGTGAGTAGATGTCTACGATGACCTGGGTTGCCCCCTGCAAGTAGATCTCGAGGATCGCGAGCTTGTCCTCGTCGCTGCCCGTTTCCATGGCGCGGTTGAAGACAATGGTCTCGCAGAAGATCGACGCGGTCTCCGCCAAGGTCATCGGGTAGTCTTGGTTCAGCACCGAGAGATCCTTGATTACCGAGCCGTGATAGGCGTGCCCGAGTTCGTGAGAGAGGGTAAAGAGTGAGTCGAAGGTTCCGTCGAAATTCGCGAGGATTCGACTCTGTTTGACTTTGGGAACCGATGCACAGAACGCTCCGCCAATCTTGCCCTCGCGTGGTTCGGCATCGATCCATTGCTCTCGAAACGCCTTGTCGGCAAAGTCGCCGAGCTCCCAGGCGAACGCCGAGAATTGTTCCACGATGAAGTTCCGTGCCTCTTCGAACGACCACTCCTTGTTTGCCGACCCCAGAGGGGCAAAGAGGTCGTAGAAGGCGATCTTCTCGAGTCCGAGTGCCTGAGCCTTCGCTTTGAGGTAGCGCCTGAAGACCGCCAGATTCTTCTCCATGGTAGAGATCTGAGCTTCGAGCGTTTCCGGTGTGATTCGCGAGAGCATTGCTGCATGTTCGAGCGGGCTCTCGTAGTTACGTCTCTTGTCGAGTGTAATCGCGAAGCCCTTGACGCCGTTGAGCGATGCGGCGAGTGGGATCTCCATCGACTTCCATGCGGCGAGCTCCTTGTGATACGCCTTCTCGCGAACCGCACGATCGGGATCCATCGCCATTGAGCGAAGCTGCACGACCGTTTTCCGTTCATCGCCCTCCCAGGGCCAGCTCAGCGTACTCGAGACTGTGTCTTGCAAACGACCCCACGCATCGGAACCGGCGCGCTGCAAGTCTGCCGCGAGATTCTCTTCGGGGATACTCATTTGCTTCGAGGCGAGTTTTGCCTCTTCCTGCAAGAAAAAGAGGTAACGGCTGATGGTCTTCGACTTTTGAGCGTACTTTGGCAGTTTCTTGGCTATTGGTTTGAGAAGGGAGCGGAAGGTTACTGCCGCCTCTTTGAGCTTCAGCTCATCCTCATCGAGAGAGTTGATCTCAGCGAGCGTCTTCGCGTCGGTCGTGTCTACCGCGTAGGCGCAGTGGAGATACGTGCCAAGTGTCTCGCTCAGCAGATACGCATCGTCAAAGCGTTTGAGAACGCTCTTGAGCCATCGCTCGACGTCTTTCTTTCGGGCCGAGCGATCTTCGAGTTTCTTGAGAAGTGAGTCGGTCAGGCGACGAAGTTCCTCGCGATCTGCAAGGTACTCATCGCTCTCGTAGCCCGGATAAATCGACTCGAGGTCCCACCTGGGGACGCTAGAACCACGTGGCATTCCCGTCCTCGTAGGTAACGATCTCATCTTCGGAGAAGAAGAGACCAATCTCGCGCTCTGCGCTCTCGGGAGAGTCGGAGGCGTGGATGATGTTGAGCTGTGTTTGGGTGGCGTAATCGCCGCGGATGGTGCCCGGCTGCGCTTGATCTACCTTGGTCGCTCCGCAGAGCAGCCGAACGCGGCTGATCACCTCTTCTCCCTGCAGCACCATTGCCACAACCGGCGCGGAGGTAATGTAGCCCACCAAATCCTGGAAAAACGGCTTCTCTTTGTGTTCCCCGTAGTGCGTCTCTGCGAGTTGCTTCGGGATAGTCATCAGCTTGAGGCCCACAATGCTTATGCCCTTTCGCTCGATTCGAGACATGATCTCGCCTACGAGTCGACGCTGAAGCACACCCGGCTTGAGCATTGTAAAGGTCTTCTGAATTGCCATACGATCTCCTGCTTGTGTTTAGCAGAAGTATACCATGCGTGAAAGGTGAGGTGAACCGACGTGATGCGGAGGAACTAGGAGAGTGATTCTCCGGTAAGCGCGGCGTTGGTCTCGCGAAATCGGCGCACCACGACCGGGAGGATCTGGAGCGCAACCTCGGGATGGTCTTCCATAAAGCTCTTGAAGTCCCACGAGCTCAACACGAGACAGGTGGTAGGTTCGGTGGCAACGACGTCGGCAGTGCGATTTGCACCGTCTAGAACGCTCATTTCGCCAATGACCTCTCCCGGGCCGTGAGTAGCAATATCGAGCCGATCGCCCTTATCGTTGGTCTTGACCACCTTCACGCCACCCTCGACAATAATAAAGACGCCAACGCCCGGATTTCCCTGGCGAACAAGCGTTTCGTCTGCCTTGAAGTGGCGTTCGGTTGCTGCTTTTGCGAGTCCCGATACAAAGCGGTCGCTCAGCGACTGGAAGAGGGGTACCGCCTTGAGCGCGGAAACTGCCTGCTGATGGTCCATCGCTCTTTCTTATCACTGCGCTTGGCGCGTGTCAAGTTCCTCGGTCGAGCTCTCTGAGCCGCGGGCAAGCAGCGAAAACGGCGGAAGGGTCAAGAATCGGTCGGCAAACTCCGGATGACCAATCGCATGCACCTCTTTGCGAAGAGCATCTTGCGCGAGGTGGCGCATCGCGCGAGCCTGATTGGTGTTTGCGGTTTTCTCGTCAAGCAGAGATTGGTGGTAGTAGTAGCAGATCAGATCACGATTTGAGAGCAAAAAGCCGCTCTCTACGAGATGGCGTGCCTCCTCCATGTAGTAGGCCACGCCCTCACGGTCATCGCGTTCCTCGAGAATAGCGATCAACGTCATGATCAGGGTAAGCACCGGGTAGCTCGCGCTGTGACGCAGACCCGCGCTAATGCCTTCGAGTGCCAGTTGCTCGGCCCGCTCGTGGTCTCCCTTCCATGCAAGCGACGATGCGAGCGTTCGAAGCGCATCGATCCGGTCAAAGTCGTTTCTGATCTGAGATGCGTTGAACTGCGCCTGCTGGAGACTGCGCTCGGCGGCGCGAGTCTCACCGAGGAAGTGCTCGGCAAGCCCAACCCTCGCATGGATCTGGCTGATGTTCGAGAGGTGACGTGACGGCCCCTCCAAGAGTGCGCGGCCAATCTCGAGACAGCGTTCCCAGTTGCAGCGATAAAAGGAGGCCATCTGGAGTGAGAGGTGTGCACCGTACCAGCTCTCGCTATGGAGCGGCGGCTGGACATGCGCCGCGTCGAGCGTTTCCACCGCCTCGGCGTAGCGCCCCCGCAGGAGCTGTGTCTCTGCGATCTTGGTCACCAGTCTGATCTCGGAGAAGTGCGCGTCGTCGACCCCCGCGAGTCTGCGTATCTCATCGACCAGCTCATCTGCCTGGCCGACATTGTCCCGCAGCGTCTCGGCGGTGGCCATGATCTCGAGCAGGTTCTGCTTTTTGCGCAGCTCCCCGGGAACCTTCGCGTAGCAGTCAATTGCCTTCGCACCGCAGAAGCGCGCCTTCTCGAAGCTGTACGACTTCATGTTGTACGCGGTCAGCAGATGGTAGGCGTTGCCGGCATAGAGGTAGCTTCGATTCCGAAGCGCCATTTCGATAATGCTCTTGAGGAGCGAGTCGATTTTCTCGGTGATACCGTTGTTGAAAAGGATCGCCGACTTGAGAAACATCAGGCTCATCTGGCGGCCGTCGTCACGATTGGTCCAATACTTGAGCAGCTCATCGGCAAAAGGAAGGTAGTCCATGTTCGAGCCGCTATTCGATGCTTCGAGAATGGTCTCTGTCGCGCGTGAGAACTCCTCGGCGCGAATCAGATGGTGCAGCAGCCTGAAGGGGTGAGGGTTCCCAGCGCGCTGCATGAGTTCTGCGACGATCTTGTGCAAAATGCGCTTGTTGTAGTTCAGGAGGCTGTTGTAGAGCGCCTTTTTGAACAAATCGTAGCGAAAGAAGTAGAGGTCGCCCTCGTGCGTCAGAACTCCCTCGCCCACAAAGAAGTCGATCGCCTCCGCGACGCTCTCCTTCTCGCCTTCGGTCACTCCGTGAATATGGCGCGCGTCGTCAATCGTGAAGCTGTGCACAAACACCGAGAGCTTCTTGAGCAAGTCGCGATACTCCTGCGGGTAGGAGTCGATCGACGTCAAGAAGATGTTTTGAATTGTCGTGGGCAGCGCGCCGCCGTCACGATAATCGGCGGCGAAACGAACGTACTCGCGGATGAACAGCGGATTCCCAGCGGCGTTTGCGAGGATCGAATCGACTATCTCTTCGTCAAGCTCTTCCTGCGCGAGCTCACGGATGAGTTCGATGGTCTCGTTGCGGTCGAGAGCCGGGAGCTCGAGAAACTGTAAGTCGCCGAACGTCTCGTTTGTCTTTGCATCGGGATTGCGGTCGGTGCAGAGAAAAAACGGCTTCGCGTCCGCGTTCCGCAAAAAGAAGGCAAAGAAGTCCAAGCTGCTCTTATCTACGAAAAAGAGATTCTCGATGCACAGCACCGTGGAATAGGGAGTGTCGAGGTGTTTCTTTACGATGTTCTTGAGGATTAGGTAGAGCAGGACAAAGGCCTGGTTATCTTGCTCCTCTCCAGGAGAGGTGATGAGTTTGGCGAAGCCGGCGGCGCTCTTTTCATCTACGGCGTGGTCGGAGATGAGGCGAGCGGCAATCTCATTTACAGGCATCTCGTCGGAGACGTCGAAGTAGCCGCTCAACAGATCGGTGACAATCGAGAACGGTGTGGTCCGATAGCGCTGGGCGCGTGCATAGAGCACGCCACTGTCGAAGTTGGGGAGCTGGCCAATGCGTGCAAGCACCTCTTGAGCCACGCGCGTCTTTCCGATTCCCGCCGGGCCGGTAATGACATAGCCGTCGCTTTTCTCAGGATCGTGGCGAAGATAGTCGCGAAATACGCGATCGATGATCTGTTGACGGCCGACGAAGACCGCGTCTTCTTGCGACGGTCGAGCCTTTCGAGTCTGAACCGGATAGGCGG
>JBMCTC010000081.1:0-11295 GCA_048624115.1 Spirochaetota bacterium | reverse complement strand
GCGACTCCCGAAAAAGGTGGAGCTATTGCCGATCATGAGCGTGTGATTTACGGTTCGCACTACATCTATGTCGACGACGCTTCGATCCCGACGGGGGAGATTCCTGAGGTTCGAGGCACCGGTTACGATTTCACGGGCAAGTGTACGATCGGCGAGCGCATCGAACAGGTCGGTGGTTACGATCTGAGCTATGTGCTTCAGAACGCCGAGCACGAACTACGTCGAGCCGCCTCAGCCTACCATCCTGAGAGCGGGAGAAGCATGGAGGTGCTCACGACCTGTCCGGCGGTGCAGTTCTATACCGGCGAGAAGTTGAGCGGCGTACCGGGGCGAGGTGGTCAGAGGCTCGAAAAGCGTGACGCATTCTGCCTCGAGACGCAGTACCATCCGGACGCGGTGAATCACGAGCACTTTCCGTCCATCATTATAGAACCGGAAGAGGTCTACCAGGAAAAGACCATCCACCGGTTCTCAGTCTCCTAGTTTGCGACAATTGCGAAGTCTACTCCCGCCTCCACAAAACACTCGAGGCTGACTTCGCCGGTGAGCCCGCTTCCGACCTTGTACAGTGCCTTCGAGTAGGGTTTGAGCTCAAGTGAGTCTATGGCTCCCTCGTGAACGATCGGGCCGTACGAGCCGCTGCCGTAGTAGTTGAAGTGGTTTATTGAGCCAAGTGAGAACTCCGCATCGCTCATCCATCTACCAGGATTGAGCTGAAACGGTTGTTCCGCCACGTGTTGGGAGCGGAGCGTCGAGACACCCCATCGCCACAAGAGCTCCTCGTGCGTCCCATTGGCGTACCCCTGGGTGGAAAGCGCTTCTTGCACGACACGCTCTGCATCGCTCGAGCTGCTCTCCATCATTGCTCGTAGCAGGTCTGCACCCCCGAAGTTTCGGGCGAGGTAGGCACCATACGAGTAGGTGAGCGAGTAGCTATCGAGTGTCGAGCCGGACGCGCCCCACTCGGTGAGACTCTCATTGCTTGCACGATTGTAGCGAGGCAGGCGCCCGGAGTTGTTGCCGATCGTTCCTGCCGAGCCATCTGCGTGGGCAATGGGGTCTACGCCACGTGGCCCGGCAATGCCAAGCTTTTGTGCGACGAGGTCTTCAGTCATGAGCGACATCATCTCGTTGAGCCACGTGTCCGTTGTTGCCCCACGCTTCACGTAGCGCTGGTAGAAGTGAATCATGTGTTGGAACTCGTGGGCCAATGTCGAAACGACAATCGCAGGCCATCGGTCGGTGATCTCCCAGGTCGCGCCACTCGCTGCCTCGAAGCTCTCCGAGTCGATGTAGAACATAATCCGCTCGTTCGAGAAGCTGATCGTCTCGTTGCGAAATGCGTCTTTGCTCCAGTAGTACCCAACCGTCCCGCCGGGACCGTTGTTCTGCATGTTGTGGAGCAGAATCGTGATCGTGTCACGGTTGGTAATGAGATTGCTGTAGGGGGTGCTGCCCCACTCGTCTCCGAGCATCGCGGTAACCCAGTCGTAGATGTCGTTGTTCGGGCCAGCTTTGAGGAACGTCGCGGCGAGTTCGCCAATCATCGTCGAGTTAACCGCCCCGCTACCGTTCTGCCACTCGCTCGACTCTACCCAGATCTCGAGCGCGGTTCCGGTGCCCGCGTCGTTGACACGAGTGGCAAGCACTGCGGTGACGTTGTTGCGTGGGTCGCTGTCGGTGAAGAACTCCGCTTCGGCTCCAACCGAATGGCTCCCCGCCGAAGCGAGCGCGCGAGAGTTTGTAGCATCGGTCATGTTGCGTGAACTCGTTAACGCCGGCGCTTGCCAATCGGTTGCCGAGGTGCGACCGGGCTCGTACTCATCCTCAGGTTGTGGAGGTGCGACCGGTGCAGGCGCTACTTGATTCGCGAGCGAGCGACGTGCCGAGGGAGAGGAGAGCGAGCTTACGCGAGCAAACGAACCGGTGGGATTGCTGAGCACGAGGTAGACGTCTTTTGGTTCGTCGCCTACATCCACGCGGGCTCGGATCTGGTCTGACGGATTCGAACCATCGAGATCAAAAAACCATACACCTTCGCCAACCCCGAGCGGGTCGCCCGTCAGATCAACCGGACTTGGTTGAAGAATGTTACCGCAGCTACTCAAGAGCGCGGCCAAAACAAAAAGAGAGATCCCCACCGCCGTGCGGGTGATCTTCGAAGAAGGGTAAACCACGAAGGCGTCCTTGCGTTCAGAGCCGAAACGCCCCGAACCTGCCGACTTGATAAACCGTTATTAAATCAATTTTCTCTTTTTCGGTATGATAGAAAGGATATCTCAATTGTGGCCGTGAAACAACTCCTGAGTAGCATTTTTTGACACTTCTCATGGAATAGAGGTTCGGCGGCTGATAGACTTGGTGATGTGGACGCTAAGCGAAGGATCGCCCTCCCGATCCTCCTCTTTACATACTCGATCGCTGCACTCGCGCAGCAACTCGACCTCACGGGTCTCCGGATCGCAGTGGCCGGCGGTGCCGCATCGACGGAGCTCGAGGCCGAGAAGCAAGCGGTTCGTTCCTCTGTGATCGTCTGGCTCGATCGCCGGGGCGCAACGCCTATCGAAATCGAGGATAACGTCGCCCTGTTCGACGACCCGGCGGCGGAAAGCTTGGCCAGAGCTCGCGACGGTGACTCGGACTTGTTGATTCTTGCTGACGTCAAAGCGAACGAGGGCCGACTGACAACTCTTCTCGAGCTCTACGAGGTTGAATCGGGGACACTCGTTGCCGTTGCGGAGAGCGAAGAAGTCGTTGGGGTGATGTTTGATCGAGCCGTCGCTCGCCTTACCGAGACCTTGATACGCTCCGCCGAAGCAACAGTCGCATCTCTTCTCCGTTCTCAAGGAACAACGAGTCTCCCGGCGGACACAACCGACGCAGAGGCCAACGAGGCGAATGAGCAGTTGCCGCCCGAGACCGCGCCCGCTCCGAGCGGTCCAGTACAGGTCGCCGATTCCGATGCGAGGTCGCCTCTCCTCGCATTTCGGGTCGGCTTCTCGCCACAGGCGCCCGTGTACGATAGCGCCGACTACCTCGGCTTCAGCTGGGGCGCGTCACTCCACGGTGCGTACTTTCCCGAGCGAAACGGCCTCTGGGCGGTCGGCCTCGCAGGTCGCGTGATTCTCTCCCAGGCGAGTGGTGCCGCGGCGAGCGCGAACGTCCTGACCGCGCCCTTTGGTATCACCGCTGAGCTGTCGCCACGCATCGAGCCATTCGCTCCCGTAGTTCGACTCACCGCGGGAGCCGCCTACATGCGGGTAACCAACGAACAACTCGGATCGTTCACAAGCATCGTGCCCTACGGCGCGCTCGACCTCGGAACATTGATTCCGCTGACCGAGCTCATTGCACTCGAGTTCGGATTGGGAATCGAGGTGCTCATCGAGCAGTCGATTGCGCTGATCGGTCTCTATCCGACACTTTCCGTCACGTTTGATTTGTAGGTTGGCGGGCACAGCCACGATCACGAACTCGAGCGCCCGTTTCGGCCTACCTCCGGTCGGTGCTTTCCGGCTGCGTGACCCGACGGAGCGACTCAAAGAAGTCTGCTGCCGTGGAGGAACCGGCCGTGGATGCGAGGCTCGGAAACTCAGTCGTGATATCGACGATACTCGTCTCGGAGGCTGCCGAGATCTCACTCAGCAACCGGTTCACCTCGGACAGGAGTTGCTCGGACGCCTCCGCTCGCTGTTGCGCGACCAAATCGTCTAAATACCCATTGAGCTGCTCGTAGAGATCCGGAAAGTCGGCCTCCACCGAGTCCGAGCTTACCATTCGAAGAATGACCAGCTTGGTTTCCAAGAGTTCGAGCGGGGTCGGCAGATCCTGTTCCGCACTCTCTTCGCCAAAGTGCCGCTGATAGCGCTCGATGGCCGCAACCATCTCCTGTTGCTCTGCGACTCGCGACTGCAGTTGGGAGAAGGCCGCGCTATCCGCCTCGGTAGCGTTGCTATTTGCAACTCGAGCTTCTTCGAGCAGCGTGCGAGTCGATGACAACTCGACGCGGGTTTGAGCGAGCTCCTCACTCACCTGCGCGAGTCGCATCTCGGTTTGATCGAGCTCTACCGTGACCTCTTCGAGTTCTTCGCGCGCGCTATCCCGCTCGGCGACGATCTCGAGCCCGTCGCCGCCGCTCTCGTTCGTTGCGACGCGCAGCTGATCGAGCTCATTTCGAAGCCGCTCAAGCTCCACGGTCGAGTCGGTCGACCGCATTCGATAGCCCGCATCCACGAGACGCTCGAGCACGACGTCCTGTTCGGTCGGTAGGCTTGCGAGCGCTCTGCCGTATGCGTCGACCGCGAGCGCGTACTCACCGGCACGATAAAGCTCGTTTCCTCGAGCGATGTACCCGGCAATCTCATCCGAGGCGTTCTCCGCGATTGACGCCTCGATCGCCTCGATGCGCTGAAACCCGAGCTCGATCGCGGGTATCTCAGAGAGGGCCGCGACGTAGAGCTCCCGCGCGCGAGCCACCTCACCGTCGGAGTAGACGCGTTCGGCCTCCTGCACGAGCCGGTTCACCTCGCCGACGAGCCCTGCAGACTCTACGAGCGACCGTGTGTCGGGAGCCGTTGTCAGCCGCTCTTCCTCGAGTTGCTCCTCGAGCGTGCGAACGAGGAAAAGCTCCACCTCGCGACGACGCTGCAGTTCAGGGTGCGTTAGCATTGGCCCGGTTTCGAGATAGTGGCGGAGGCCGGAGAGTGATTCGGCGGCAGCGTCGAGGTTGCCCTCGAGGAGCGTCTCTTCCACATCGCCGTAGAATCCGAGGACCTGGTCGAGCACGACGGCCCGTTGTTGTTGCTGCTGTTCAAGCTCTGCGAGCAGGTTTTGAGCAACCGCCGCCTCGGACGCCGTGCTCGGAGATAGCGCTTGAGCGGCGACCTCTTGTCGATCGACCTCTGCTTGGGCGAGCTCGCTCTCGGTGTCGGTGAGCAATTGTTCGATCGTTTGTTCTTGTCTCGCCAGGTCGCTTGCAGCCTCGTCTCGAAGTGCTGCAATCTGGTCCTCGAGAAGCGCACCGCGTTCGCTACGGTACGCGTCAAGTCTGCGCGTGAGTTCGCCGTCGGAAAGGTTAAGCCCCGAAAGACGTGCGCGCTCAGCTTCAATCGCCGCCTGGAACTCCGCTCGCAGCGCCGCCTCCTGATCTGCAAGTGCCGTTGCACTTGTCCGGCGTAGCCGGACGCGCTCCGACTCGAGCTCTGAGATCCGCTCCTGTATTGCCGCTATCTCTCCCTCTTTCTCGGCGATCCGTGCCTCACTCTGCGCTCGCAGAGCGTTCAGCAGTTCTCCTTCGGCAGAGGTCACAATGGCGGTCTCTCGAGAAATCGCGGCCGCCTCGCGCTCAAAGAGCGTCCAGAAGAAGTAGGCACCGGCAGCCGTGAGCGCGACCGCCACGACATTGACGAGAATCGGCAGGCCGCTGCCTTTCTTTCGTGCAGGAATGCGGGCACGCCCCGCATCAAACTCGATCTTGTTGTCATCGACTGCCTGTTGAATCTCTCGTTCTATCTGAGCGCGCTCCTCCTCGGTTCCGTCGAACTCGTCATACCCACTCGTTGACTCTTTGACGAGCCTGAGCTGTGGCTGAGACCTGAGGTACTCGACAGCGCGTTGATACAATCCACCCACAATAACAGAGCGTATCGTCAGCGTCAGTTAATGTCAAAGTGTCTACTAAATAAAAAATGCCAAATAATTGATCTTTCTCCGCATAACAAATAGAATCTAATTATGAAGATTCGAGGGAAGATCATTCTCGTGGTCCTCCCGCTCATCATAACGCCCATCCTCTTCGCGGGGCTTCTAAGCGGGCTTTTAGCCCGAAACGGCATTACAGGGTTAGCGACACACTTCCTCCGGTTTAAGGTCGAGCAGGTCGTCTCGTATGCCAACGGCCAGTGGCGCCTCCTCGAAGAGAACGACCTCACCGATGACCCGACCGTCGTTCGAGCCGCGCTCAACGCGATTCGGAGTGCCGCCATTGGCGTCATCCGGTCGGAGTCGGAGCTGATCTTTGCGGTGCAGGAAGATGGGTCAGCCGCCTTTGTCACGGATCCCCGCGTGGTCGATGAGGTCGCGACATACCCGCCGCATGATCACACCGGTTGGCGGGAGTTTACCCTGGCCGGAGTCTCGCGGGTTGGATATGCGCTTCCGTTTGCGCCGCTTGAATGGACGATCTATGTGACCGACGAGGCTCAGGCGTTCTACGCGACCACCACCCGAATCATCGAGCAGGTCGGAATCGTTCTTGCCGTGGCCGTCCTCATATCCACTATACTCTTGATTCTCTTTGCGCAGTATTTGACCAAACCGCTTCGCAGCATGGTAGGCGTCATTTCCGGCATCATTAGCTCGAGCGATCTTTCACGCCGGGTGGAGGTAATGTACCAGGACGAGACCGGCCAGCTCGCCCATACCTTTAACCTCATGACCGAGCAGTTGGAGAAGGCGTACGACCACATCAAGCGATACGCCCTGCGTGCGGCAACCTCTCGTCTGCGGGAGCAAAAGACGCGAACCATCTTCCAGCGGTACGTCCCGAATGACGTTATCGAGCAAGTGTTCGCAAATCCCGAGGCGATGCTCGTTGGCGAGGATCGCGTTGTCTCGATCCTATTTTCGGATATTCGCTCGTTTACAACCATCTCCGAGAAGATGGCGCCCGATCAGCTTGTGGAGAGCTTGAACCACTACTTCACCTTGATGGTCGATGCGGTCATGGAACACGGCGGCACGGTGGACAAGTATATCGGCGACGCGATTATGGCGATCTACGGCGCGCCGGTAAAGCACGAGAACGACGCGGCGGCCTCGGTCGAGTCTGCCTTTGATATGCTCGATTCGCTCCACGACTTCAACACCTGGCAGACCAAGCGTGGCCTTCCGGGCTTCAAGATCGGTGTTGGCATAAACTACGGGGTCGTTACGGTCGGCAATATTGGAACCGAGAAGAAGCTCGACTACACGGTGATTGGCGACTCGGTAAACGTCGCAAGCCGACTCGAAGGACTGACAAAGCGCTACGACGCGCAGCTCGTGATCTCCGAGTCGGTGAAGCGAAAGTTGCCCGAGTCTGCACCCTCGCGATTGCTCGACAGGGTCCGTGTAAAGGGCCGTAAGCAGGGGTTGGCTGTCTACGCGACCACCCGCAACCTCGAGGCGAAGGCGCTCGATGCGTGGGGTAAGCACAACGAGTCGATGGAACGTTTCTACCAGCAGGAGTTCACCGACGCGCGCTACGGATTTCTCTCCGTGCTGGATGTGTTTCCGGCAGATCGTCCTGCTGAGATCATGGCGCGCCGCTGCGAAGAGCTAATCGCGAATCCCCCCGGCGTCGGTTGGAACGGCGAAGTCACGATGACGGAGAAGTAATGACGCCTTGGTCGGCGGCAGATTGTTCGCCTGCACTGCATTTTCTGCTACCCTATCGCCATGGCTAAGAACGTCCTGTTTATTACAACCGACCAGCAACACTACATGGCGATGGGCTACCGCAACTCCGAGGTAAAGACGCCCAACCTCGACCGTCTCGTGAAGGAAGGCACGAGCTTCCATCGCGCCTACACACCGAACCCAACGTGCACGCCCACCCGCTCAAGTTGGCTCACCGGGCAATACCCGAGTCAGCACGGCGCATGGAGCCTCGGCACAAAACTGCTCGAGGACAGAAAGACGATCGGGTCGTACCTGCGGGAGGGCGGCGTAACCTCGGCGCTGGTTGGTAAGGCGCACTTTCAGCCGCTTCTGGCGACCGACGAGTACCCGTCGCTCGAGAGCTATCCGACGCTCCACGACCTCGACTTCTGGCGAGAGAAACGCGGCGACTTCTACGGTTTTGATCGCATTGAGCTCGCTCGCAACCACACCGACGAGGGGCACGTCGGGCAGCACTACGCGATCTGGATGGAGGAGCGTGGACTCTCGAACTGGCGCGACTACTTTTTGCCGAATGCCGGAGCTCAGAAAGTCGCGGGAGATCCTCTTACCGAGTCAACGCATACAAAGCGAGAGCCGGGGCAGGCGTGGGAAATCCCGGTCGAGTATCACTACAACGCCTGGATCGCCGAGCGCACCAACGCCTTTATGACGGAGTATGCGAGCGAGGGTAAGCGCTTCTTTCTCTGGGCGAGCTTCTTTGATCCTCATCCCACGTACATGGTTCCCGAACCCTACGCGTCGATGTACGATCCCGCGAAGGTCACGGTACCCGAGCACGTGCCGGGAGAGTTTGACGACAAACCACCGTACTTCAAGAAGGCGCTCGAGGAGAACCCCGACTTTAGCGACCTTGCCGAATCCGGTGGAAATCACGTGCACGGGTCCGGCAGCCATCTGCGAACCCACGAGGAGAAGGCCAAGAACATCGCCATGATGTACGGAATGATGACGATGCTCGACGACTACATCGGCAAGATCCTCGATCAGCTTGACGAGCTCGGATTGGCCAACGATACCCTTGTCTGCTTTACGACCGACCACGGCGACTTCTGGGGGCAGCATGGATTGGTTGCCAAGGCGATTCATCACTACGAGGACCTGATCAAGGTGCCGCTTGTGGTTCGTCAACCGGGCGTCGTGCCCGAGGGTGTGATCAGCGACTCGTTGCAATCAACCTTGGACGTAGTACCGACATTCCTCGCCCAACTCGATCTTCCCGTGCCACGGGAAATGACCGGGGTCGATGAGTCGGCCGTGTGGACAGGCTCGCAAGCAAGCATTCGCGATCACGTGATTGTTGAGAATCAGCATCAGCCTACTACCATGAACATGCGGACCCTCGTGACCGATCGCTACAAGCTCACCGTGCACTACAACCAGAGCTACGGTGAGCTCTACGATCTGCAGGAGGATCCGGGTGAGATCGTGAACCTCTGGGATCATGAGGAGAAGCAGCCGCTCAAGTGCGAGCTCCTCCTCAAATTTATGCACGGCGAGATGGCGAAGACTCCGTTGCCGATGCCGAGGATAGCGCCGGCGTGAGCGAGGTCGTAGGGTATCTCCTTGCAGCAGGGACGCCGCTCGTGCTCCTGATCGTCGTGACCATTCGGGTGGTTCAGGTGCGCAAGAAAAAGAAGAGGCGCGCGGCCAAGCGACAGGAGCGCTCGGAGCACGACTCGTCCGAGACTTAGGAGCGCGCCGCCCACAGATCCCTACTGCTCGAACTCTTCGAGACGGATCTCTCGACCTTCCGCCGCCGATCGGTAGATCGCGTCGATAATCCAGGTGCGAAGCAGTCCTTCGCGTCCGCGGTGGTCTGCAAAGGAGCCCGATCGAACACGCTCCACAAAGAGCTCGGCAGCCTTTTGATGACCCGGGGTCTTGCCGGCCGAGCTAATCGCGGGTGCGATCTCGGCAGGCACGCCGCCGGAATCAACGTAGAAGCGCACGGCGTCTTCGGCCTGGTACTTTTTCACCGTCACTTCCGCCCCGGCGCGCTCACCAAAGAACGTCAGGTTGATGAGATCCCCATCCTCGCGATAGGTCGCCCAACTGGCCTCGAGCTGCAACGTCCGCCCGCCCTCGAGCCGAATCAGAGCCGTCGCGAAATCCTCGACTTCGTACGTGGCGTCCTCTCCGTAGACCTCGTCCACGAAGCGCTGGCCCAGCTTATTGTAGGTGACTCCGCTGACTGCTATTGCCTTGGGCTCACCCATCAAGTGCAAACCCATGTCGAGCATATGCACGCCCAGGTCGATGAGCGGTCCGCCTCCTGCGAGCTCCTTCGACACAAACCATTTGCGGCCGCGACCCGGAATGCCGTCACGTCGGAGCCAGCGTGCCTTACCGTGGTAGATCTCGCCCATCTTCCCTTCGTCAATAAACGCCTGCACGACCGAGATATCCGGTCGGTAGCGTTGATTAAACATCACCTGCAACACGCGATCGTTCCGCTCAGCCGCCTTAACCATCGAGAGCCCCTCTTCGTAGGTACGGGCGAGCGGCTTTTCGACGAGGACATGCGCGCCGGCATCGAGCGCGGCGATTGCCGGTTCGGCGTGCGCGAAGTTTGGTGTTCCTATGCTCACAATGTCGAGCTCTTCGGTTGCGAGCATCTCCTTATAATCACTGTAGCCGCGCCGCACCCCATACTCCTCGCGTACCTGCTCGAGCAACGTCGGGTTGGGTTCAGCGATTGCCTCGACCTCGATTCCGGGCATGGCGAGGTACGCCTTGAGGTGTTGTTGTCCGGCCCAGCCGAGGCCAATGACCGCCGCGCGAAGCGTTTCTGATGACATCTTCCCTCCATCTGTGTCATGATTTGGCGCATCTTACCGGCTAATTCTTGACGAGGCAATCATGGCATCAGAAGCAACCCCCGTTTCTCTCACAATCGAGTTTCGCGAGCGGGCGCTCGGCATCGACACTGCGTCTCCCCGCTTTTCCTGGAAGATGGATGACTCGCGCCCCGGCGCGCTTCAGACCGCCTACCGGTTGCAGGTTTCCGCCGGCCACGATTTCGCCGACCCCTCACTCTTGTGGAACGTCGAGGCGACCGGCCCCGAATCTGTTCTCCTTCCATATGCCGGCGCCCCACTTGCGTCCCGGACCCGCTACTTCTTTCGAGTCGCCATCTGTGACCACAAGGGCGAGTGGAGCGACTGGAGCAAGCCGAGCTGGTTTGAAACGGCGTTTTTGCACGACGAATGGCAGGCCAACTGGATTGCCGGCGGGCCCGAGGAGCAGGGTGATACCCAAGCGGTTCCTGGAGAGGAGCGCCCTGCGCGCTACCTGCGCCGCGAGTTCGAGTGGCAACCCGCCGCCGCCAAAACCGCTCCCTCCTCCCGCACCCCCGGCGCCCGCCTCTACGTTGCCGCGCGTGGCCTGGTCGAACTCTACCTCAACGGTCGTCGCGTCGGCGCCGACGTGCTCTCGCCCGGCTGGACCGACTTCAGTCGCCGCGCCCAATACCTCACCTACGACGTCGGCGACTACCTGGTCCCAGGCCGCAACGTGATTGGCGCCGTGCTCGGCGACGGCTGGTACTCCGGGCGCATCGCGCGGGTACATGACGGCCCGCGCATCTTTGGAAGCACGCCGCAACTGCTGGTGGAGCTTCACCGCGTCGGCAGTGCCGACTCGCTGCTCGTTGCAAGCGACGCCGAGTGGGAGTGGACAACCGGCCCGATTCTTCGTTCGGACATCTACGACGGCGAGTTCTACGACGCGCGGCTCGAGCTCGACGGCTGGGCCGGCGGTGAAGCAGGCGACGGCGAAGCACTCGACAGCCGTCCCGCGAGTCGGGACCAAAATGACAGCGCGTCGCCTCGCGAGCCGGCCAACTGGCAGCCG
>JBMCTC010000080.1:0-11315 GCA_048624115.1 Spirochaetota bacterium | reverse complement strand
CATTGAGATTTCCGCCCAGGCTGGAGGCACCTAAGGTGAGCGCGTTCGTGTCGACCACTGCGGCGTCGTTTGCGCCGGTGGTGGTCAACGCAACGGCGCCAGTAAAGTCGTTCCCAGCATTGGTGAGCGTGATCGGCGCGGCCCCGGCGTCTACCGTAGTCGTGCCGTTTACGTCAAGCGCCCCGGCTTGGGTAACAGCCCCCCCTGCCGTCGCGGTGAGGTTTCCCTCGACCGCGCTCGCACCGAATGCCAAAGGGCCGCTGTTCACGATTGTCGCGTTACCGCCCCCGCCCGTTGTTGATAGGCTTACTGATCCAGTGATAGCGAGCGTATCAAGGTTGATGTCCGCCCCGCCTGCTGAGGTGGTGAAGGTAGCATCGCCGCCGACCGTGACGGTCCCCGAGTCAGTGATATTGCCGGTTACCGCGGTGGCGGTAAGATTTCCGCCAACGTTGGACGTTCCGAGAGTCAGCCCGCTTGCGTCGACGATCTCGGCGTTTCCGGTCGTGGTGAGAAGTACTGAGCTACCCAAGTTGTTGGCCGGGTTGGTAAGGGTGATCGGGTTGGCACCGTTGTTGATTGACGTTGCCCCGATGACATCAAGCCCTCCTGCCCCAAACACCATGTTGCCCGCCGGAGAGACGGTGAAATTGCCATTTGCGTCGATCACTTCGCCGCCCGTCTGCGCGCTTGCGTCGAGCGTTCCATCTATCGTCACGTTGGAGCTGACGAGCAAAGAGTTATCACCAGTTGTCAGCGTCCCGGCAGAAACGTTGATCGAGGAAGTGTTCAGCGTCTCGCCGACGCCCAGTGTCACGTTCGCACCCGCGTCGGAGATTGAGAGCTCCGCGAGCGACGCCGGGAGATTGGTAACGCTCGGGGTTACCGCCGAGTCAAAGAGTGCGCGGTCGGTTCCGTCAGGAAACCCGTTTGCGCCGTCATCGACCCCGGCAGAGAGTGTCCAGTTCGCCGCATCCTGCCAGTCGTCGGTCGCCGCGCCCCCGGTCCAGGTGAAATCGGCGGCGAACGTTGCCCCAGAAAGTGCAAAAAACAGGCCCAAAACCAATAGTGGGCGGCGGAGAGAGCGAAGCATGGCGGAGCGAACCTCCAGGGCTGAAAGTGACTGAAAAAGGCCTGTTTCCACGGACTCTAAGTATAGCTCACCCGAGCCGTGGCGACTCAGAGAACCTCGAGGACCTCGTTCGCGTGGTCGGCGGGTTTTACCTTGGGCCACGCCTTGATTATCGTCCCATCCTCGCCAATGACAAAGGTGCTTCGCATGATTCCCATGTACTTCTTGCCGTACATCGACTTCTCGCCCCACGCTCCAAACGCCTCGATGGTCTCCTTCTCGGGGTCGCTCAATAGGTAAAAGGGCAAATCGTACTTCGATTTGAACTTGCCGTGGCTCTGTTGGTCGTCTGCGCTAATGCCGATGACAACCGCTCCCTTCTGCAAGATCGCGTCGTAGTTGTCCCTGAAGCTACACGCCTCTTTCGTGCAGCCCGGCGTATCGTCTTTGGGGTAAAAGTAGACCACGACCTTCTTCCCCGCAAAGTCGCTCAGGGAAACCGTCTCTCCGTTCTCGTCTGACAGAGAAAATGATGGTGCCTTATCGCCCTCTTTGAGCATGCTGCCTCCTACTGTCGCTTTTGGAAAATCGTGCCAAAGAAGCGCTCGGCCTCCTGACGTACGCCCTCGAGACTGTCCCCGATATCGGCCATTGCCTTCGCAAGCGGATCCTTCGACTGTTTGAGCTCTTCTTGATACGCCTTCGAGGCATCGGAGAAGTCTTGCGCGAAGTCGTATTCTGCGTCGCTTCGAATCGGATACTCGCCCTGAAGGATCGTGTTGTACTCGCCGTCCTGCGCCCATCGGTCGATCGCCTGCAACCGCAAGGCCGCGAAAGGATGCGTCTGACCCATCAGGTTCAAGAGCTTGTAAACGCCGTCCATAACGTCGCCGCCGGCATCGTACTCATCAGCCTGTGCCTTGAACTCGTCTATGTCCATTTCGTCGAGGTTCTTGCCGCCTGCGAGCTTCATGAGCACCGTGGTCGACACCTTCGGATCCTGGACAACGAGCAGTCCCGCCCGATCACAACTGAGCTCGCTCTTGCGATACCACTCCTTGAGCGCGGTTACAACGCCTGCCAGCACGATCTGCGCCACCGGGATTCGCACGAAGAACGCCGCCGCATTCAGGAGGATCCAGAGCAGCGTCTTGTAGAGCATGTGCCCTGACATGATATGGCCAAGCTCGTGGGCAATCACTGCGAGAGTCTCTTCATCGTCCAAGCTGTCTGTGAGGCTCGAATTCAAGGTGATAAATGGCTTGTTGATGCCAATCGCTCCTGCGTTGAGCACCGGATTCTGCGTGACGTAGAGTTCCGGGCGCTCCTGCACGTCGAGAACGCGACACGCCTCGGTCATGAGCGAATCGAGGCGCGAGAACTGCTTGGGCCCCACGCGCACCGATGATGCGAGGTGCAGGAGCCGAATCGACTTCTCGCCGGTCATGCCAAGGAAGAACTTGACCACCTCGTCGAGGCCGGGGACTTGCTTGAGCGCATTGAGTGCCGCTCGGTCGGCGGGATGTTCCCACGCTCGTGGGCTGATGTTTGGTAGCTCTACTCGGTTCATGAGAAGAAAATAGTCTCTGTGGTGGGGGCTTTCAACCTGCAAATTGACAGTGCCGTTGACGGTCGATACGATTCCGCAACTGGAGGCGGCATGCGCATTGGTATTGTAGGCACCGGAAAGATCTGTGACATCTATCTCAAGAACATCAAAGAGCGATTCACCTCGAACACGGTAACGGCGGTGGCCGATCTGCTCGAAGAACGGGCACGCGATAAGGCGAAGGAGTACGGCATTCCGTATGCGCTTCCGACCGAAGAGCTCCTGATCAGTGATGAGGTCGATGCGGTATTGAACCTCACGATTCCAGCCGTCCATGCCGAGATCTGCGAGAAGGCGATTCGCGCCGGCAAGCACGTTTTTACCGAGAAGCCTCTTGCAACCGATTTCGATGACGGTAAACGGCTTCTCGATCTGGCAAAGGAGAAGGGGGTGCTGCTTGGTTCGGCACCCGATACGTTCTTGGGCGGCGGTTTGCAGACCGTGCGATCACTCCTTGATGAGGGCGCAATCGGTATGCCGGTCGGCGTGGCGGCCTTTCTGATGGGACGAGGCCCGGAGAACTGGCACCCAAACCCTCACTTCTTCTATCAGCCGGGAGCGGGCCCGTTGTTTGACGTGGGGCCCTACTACATTACGGCGATGGTGACGCTCTTGGGCCCGGTGAAGCGCCTCTCGGCTGCCGCAAAGATCAGCTTCCCCGAGCGCCACATTACCGAAGGCGCTCGCAAGGGCGAGAAGATCCCGGTCACCACACCGACGTACGTTGCCGGCACCCTCGAGTTCGTCTCGGGTGTGATCGGCACGCTTATCACGACCTTTGACGTCTACAAGAGCCGTGTTCCCCGTATCGACATCTACGGTTCTGAAGGGTCGCTCGGGGTGCCCGATCCAAACACCTTTGGCGGGCCGGTGCAATTGTTCAAGCCCGGCGACAGCGACTGGGCCGATGTTTCGATCAAGCACAGCTACACCGAGAACAGCCGTGGTATCGGCCTGACCGATCTGACCCGTGCAGCCGAAGCGGGACGCGAACCACGCGCGAACGGGACGTTGGCGCTCCACTGCCTCGAGATCATGCATGGACTACTCGAGAGCGGCGGTTCGGGCAGCTTCTACGAGATGACGACTAGCTGTGAGCGCCCCGCGCCTCTTGCGACGGGTTTGGCAGATGGTACCCTCGATTGATCTTTCGCCGATAGGCGGTATCTTCTGGTGTCATGAGAAAAATCAACGTATGGCTGGTTGCCGTGGCCGCAATTGGGCTTATGGTTGCCGGTTGTACGGTCAGAGAAGAGTTGCGCGTCGCAGCAGATGGTTCCGGCACGGCTACGGTAGACATAGCAATTCACCCGATTATGGCCGCCTACTACAACGATCTGCTCGTTGCCATGACCGGTGTAGAGGGCGAGTTTCCCCTCTTTGATCCGGTGCAGATCGAGCAGAGCTTCGCCGCGCGCCCTGGGATCCGTCTCACCGGGCTCGAGCTCAAAAGCAGGTTGGAGCTCAGCGTGGCGGTGGCGATTGACGACTTGAATCAGGCGTTTCCTGTCTCTGCCGGAGGCACGTCGGTGCTTTCCTTCGAGCAGAGTGGGACGAGGCGGACACTCCGCATTCGCCTCGATCGTGCGGCCGTCGATCGATTTCTCTCGTTTGCCCCCGAAGAGACCGCGACCATGAGCGAGTTTCTCTTCCCGCCGGTAGATGGCTCTGTTTCACGAGCAGAGTTCCGCGAGCAGATGTCTTGGGCGCTCGAAGAGTACGCTGATCGAGCGGTTGTCTCTGAGGTGCTCGAGAACGCAGAGATCGTCGTGATCGTTCGTCCTGAAGGAAGGATTCTCTCGCAAACCGGTGGCCGGGTTTCCGGACAAACTGTTGTTTTCCACGTCCCCGTCCTGGACATCCTGACCATTACCGGGGAACAGGTCTACTCTGTGACATTCGAGTCGTGAGATTTACCCGTTCGACCGCGTGATGTCTGGTCCCGTTCGTCTTCGGGCGGTTGAAAGATTGCGTGGTAGATCTTGTCGCGCAGCGGCTCTTTGATCTGCTCGTAGTTCACGTGAACCGTTCTGCCTCCGTCGCTCAAGCGCACGACATGCGCCTTGATACGAAGCTCCTCATCTGCCGGCGCAAAGATCAGGGTGATATCCTGCCCCACGCGGAGTTTGTTCTCGGGATTCAGAAGGCTGGCCCCGCCACCTCCAACCTCGTGGAGCGTAGACCGGACGCATTCTCCATCGTCTACGAGCTCGACGCGAACCGGAATGTGAAGCTTGCGTCGATAGAAGCGACGTTTTTGATAGCGCCGAACCTCTTCAGAGTGACTGAGCTCTGCGATTCCCTCGCTCTCGGACAATACGGTGGTGTGAAATGTGAAGACGCCCGCGCTGCTCTGGAAGAAAACGTCTACGCCGGCGCCTGGTGGGAGTCGATTCTCGGTATCGACGATCTCGAGTCGAAACGCCTCGGGGAGCGGCTGAAGCACGCGGCAGCGAAACGGCTTGCGATATCTGTTTCGAGCGACCAACACCGTCGCGCCTTCGGGGATCGCGGCACTCGAGCGCGGCGCTCGATGGGTGCGGTCGGCGTGAAAGTTGAGCTTTACCCGAAGCGCGGCGATTACTTGAGGTGAGATGTCGCTTTCTTCGCGGAGCCGCGAGGCCGCAGCATTAAACGCAAACTCATCGCTTACGAGCTGATGGATCTGAGTCCGGTCGCGGAGGTATTGCTGCATTTGCCGCAGTATGTCTACCTGGCTCGGGGTGAGGTCGCGCTGCGAGACCGTCTCCGCGAAGAGACGTTCCGACAGCTCGATTTGGTGCCGCCGTTCGCGACGGCTGCGGTGGATCGTATAAGAAACAAGCCCTCCGATCAGGAGGGCCAGCAAGATAGTAAAGACGGTTAGCTCCAACGCACTCGGCTGGTACGCTTCTGCGATTTGTTGCCAAAACCGTTGTGCTTCTGGGCTCACATCTTACCCTAAGTAAACCTGCCCGCCCTGATCAATCGCCAGGATCGTACGACACTTCGAACAGCGGAAGCGTCCGGCGCGGTTTGCGCGGAGCCTCGTACTGCAAACCGGACACTTGAAGGTCTTGGGGAACATGTCGGTCGCCGGGATGGCGGTGCTCTTCTGGAAGAAGTTCGTGGCCTCTTCGAGCGTGTCCATGATCGTAAAGAACTGAGAGAATCCGAGGAGCTGGAAGACCTCATAGACGCGAGGTTGAATCTCCAAGAGGACGATGTCGCCGCCGCGAGGTTTGACCGCTTTTAGGAACGCGGTAAAGGAGCCTATGCCGGTCGAGGAGACGTAGTTGAGGCCTCCGCAGTTAAAGATGAGCTTGCTGTATCCGGCATCTACCGCGCGGTTGACGCGTTTCTGAAAGAAGCTTGAGTTGTACGTGTCGATGTACCCGCTGAGATACATGACCAGGGCTCCATCGACTCCTTCGACCTGTTGGAGTTTGATTCGCAGGCTTTCGTCCTTTTCTTCGTCAAACCCGGGTACGATATCGTTGTTGTTCATACGTCCTCAATCCTCGCGGTGACAAAGCAGTTTCTTGACTTGTCCCCAGCGTATCACATATATCAGAATAGTTACTTTCTATCAACGAATCGAATGCACCTATGAAGGAATCGTCATGACACTTTCGGATCAACAGGATTACGCCAATCTCATTCTATCCGCCGTTAATTTTCAGCAGGACCAAAGCTTACTTATAAAAGCCGAACCAGGCCACTGGTACTTTATTGCGACTCTGTCGGCAGAGGCCTACAGGCGAGGAGCCAAGTACGTTCACGTCAGAGCCGAGCATGCCAATTTGTATCGCGCCCGCGTCGAGAATTCCAAACCGGAGCACTTGGGCACCATTCCAGCGTTTCGTCATGTCGTCAATGAGACGATGCTCGAGGAGGGATGGGCGATTGTGTCGATCAAGAGTCCCGACGACCCCGATGCGCTCGAGGGTCTAGACTCTACCCGACACGGGATTGTTCAGAAGACCATTGCCGATGCGGATTACCCCTTCCGTCGCGCCGTGCAGGCTGACCACCTGCGATGGATTGTCGTCGCGGTTCCCACTCCCGCGTGGGCGGCAAAGGTGCTCATGACCGAGCCGTCCGAGGCCGCAGCCCACGAGCTCTGGCGAAGGCTCAAGCCGATCCTTCGTCTCGATACCGACGATCCGATCGCCGCGTGGCAGCAGCAACGGCAAGTTCTCGAGCAGCGACGACAGACGCTCGACGCGCTCAAGCTCGACTCCGTGCACTTCGAGGGCCCCGGAACCGACCTCACGGTGGGTCTGAGCCCACTGAGTCAGTGGGAAGGAGGCGGCTCGAATGCCGTCGATGGCCTCGACTTCATGCCGAACATTCCGACCGAAGAGGTCTTTACCACTCCTGATTTTCGGAGAACCGAGGGCACCGCAAAGCTCACTCGACCTGTGCAGGTGCTCGGCTCGATCGTGACCGACGGCTGGCTTCGGTTCGAAGAGGGCAAGGTCGTCGATTTTGGAGCCTCCTCCGGCGCCGATATTCTCGATCGCTACTTCGACCTCGACGAGAGGGCGCGTTACCTCGGGGAACTCGCCCTTGTTGACACGAGCTCACCCATTTACCGGTCGGGCCTTGTCTTTTACAACACGCTCCTTGACGAGAATGCCGCGTGCCACGTGGCGGTCGGCTCGTCCTATCCAAAGTGCCTGAAGGGTGGAAACGAGCTCTCGCCGGAGGAGTACGAGAAGGCAGGCGGGAACACCTCCAAGCTGCACACCGATCTCATGATCAGTTCTCCGGAAACGCGCGTGACCGGAACGACCGGGGACGGTGCGAAGGTCGATGTTATCGTGGGCGGACGATTCGTCATCTAGCCCGGCGGCGGTAGTGGCTGCTGGGGGCGTGGTCGTGCTACCGGTCTCGTCACTATATTCGAGTATATGAATAAGAAATTGCGCTCGTTGGTTATCTCGGTTGCCGGTGTGGCGGTGCTGCTCGTGCTGCTTCTTGTCGGGCGAGTCGATGCAGTCGCGCAAGGCCAGGAAGAGGGCGAGGAGGCCTCAGAGAGCCAGGCGGAACGTATTGCGGTTCTTGCAGAAGACCCGGCCGAGGCGATAGAGCTTGCAACGACAATCCCCAGCGATTGGACCTACGACGCATCAGACCGCACCGTCTACGACGAAGACGCCCCGCTCGATTATGCGATCCAGATGCCTGAGCGCGAGTGGCGTCAGATGCTCGACTCGGACGAGTACTACGTCCTTCGCGAGAAAGGCACCGAGCGAGCTTTCTCTCATCCGCTGAACGACAATAAGGAACGCGGCATTTACTACTCGAAAGCGACCGGGCAGCCGCTCTTCCATTCAGACGACAAGTACGACTCCGGCACTGGGTGGCCGAGCTTTACTCAGCCAATTAGCCCGAATGCGATTGTGTACGTGTGGGACAACAGCCTGTGGGCCAGGCGCGTCGAGACTGTCGATAGCCTCTCGGGGTCACATCTCGGCCACGTGTTCTCCGACGGACCCGGTCCGACGGGCCAACGCTACTGCATGAACGGTGAGGCGCTGGTGTTTGTCCCCGAGGGTGGTGATCCGCCGCCGATCGTCGGTTCGGCAGCCGCTCAGTAGTCAGTTTTCATCGACCTAGAAGATTGCCTCGAGTCCGGCCGTAAAGAGGGTCCCGCTCGCGCGGTACATCGAGAACGGAGAGGAAACGAGTGTAATGTCGTTTTCCTTCGCAATGCTGATGATCGATGTAGGAACATTCTTATTCCGAACAAAGAGGATTGTGCTGATGTCTGAAACCACCGCGGTTCTGATGGTCTGAGGCGCGACAAGACCGGTTATGAATAGCACGTCGTCGTGAGTGAGCGTGAGCACGTCGCTCATGAGGTCCGCCGCAAATGCGTACCGGACCTCGCGCGCGCTGTTCTCTTCTCCGCAGAGGAAAACCCCGTTTACAAGCTCGGCAATCGTTTGAGCAGTCACACGCCGATACTACCATACTCAGCTATCCCGAACTACTATTCTGTGCGAATGCCTCGTAAATGGTTATGTTGCGGCTATGAGCAGAATAGTAAGAATTGCCTCAGTTGGCGTTGGACTTCTTCTCGTGGCCTCGTGCGCCGCTGCAGAGCCGCGTACCGCAGAGGGAAACTCACAGACCTATACCAGCGCTCAAGCCCGGTTCGAACTCGAGCCGGTCGTGAGCGACTTGGCCCATGCGTGGGCATTTGCCTTCTTGCCGGACGGAGACATCCTCATAACGCAACGAAGTGGACGACTCTGGCTCTTTGACGGAGCAGGGATCCAGGAAGTCACCAATCTTCCTCCCGTCCGGCCCAACGGGCAGGGGGGGCTACTCGATATCGTGCTTCATCCGAACTACGCCCGAAATGGATGGATCTATATGAGTTACAGCGCTCAGTACGACGGCGGTTTTGGAACCGCCGTAGCTCGAGCGCGCCTTGACGGCACCGCGCTCCGGGATGTGCAGGAGATCTTTCGGATGAACAATCCGACCAGCGGTGGGCGTCACTTTGGCTCGCGCCTCCTGTTTGACAACGACCGACACCTCTACATCACCATAGGCGACCGCGGACAACGCGAGCGCGCCCAAGACCCGAACGATCACGCGGGAACGCTGATACGCCTTCGGGCGGACGGGTCGATACCTCAGTCGAATCCGTTTGGCGGCAGCACCGATGGAGACGAGGCGGTGTTTAGCTATGGTCATCGAAACGCGCAAGGCATCGCGCTGCATCCGCAGACCGGGGCGGTGTGGTTGCACGAGCACGGACCGCAGGGTGGAGACGAGGTAAACATCGCCGAGGCGGGTGATAATCATGGCTGGCCGACGATCACCTACGGAGTCAACTACGGGACTGGTACCAGTATCGGTGAGGGAACCGAGGCACCGGGTATGGAGCAGCCAGTGACCTACTGGTCGCCCAGTATCGCCCCATCGGGAATGGCCTTCTATACCGGATCGATGTTTCCGGAGTGGCAGGACGACTTATTTGTCGGAGCACTTGCGGGAACGCACCTGCGTCGGCTCGAGCTCCAGGGAGATCAGGTTGTCGAGCAGGAAGTGCTTCTCGACGGCGTGATTGGTCGTGTTCGCGACGTGCGAGAGGGGCCCGACGGAGCTCTGTACGTGCTCACCGACGCAGATAGCGGAGCACTCTACCGTTTGGTGGCCGTCCGATAAGTGCGTATACTCTCGCAATGAATCGCACCGAGTTTTACGAGCGGTACGCTCGCGTCATTGTTTCCGTTGGCCTGAACGTGCAAGAGAACCAAGAGGTTGTCATTAGCGCGCCGGTCGAAGCCGTTGAGTTCGTTCCAACGGTTGTTGCCGAGTGCTATCGGCGGGGAGCCTCGCTTGTGCAAGTCTTCTACCGCGACCAGGCCGTGACGCGCGCTCGACTCGAGCACGCTCGAGAAGACACGCTCGACCTGACGCCCGATGCGATGATTGCCGAGCGGGTTCGGATTGGCCGGTCGGGTGGCGCCTCGCTTGCGATACGCGGGTCCGACCCGTTTGGGCTTGCAGGCGTAGATGCCGCGCGACAGGGACGGATGAACCGTGCGATGGCCGCAGCATCGAGCGAGCTTCGCGATCTTGGCATGAAAGACCACTTTCCCTGGTGCCTCGTGAGCATGCCCGACACGGCGTGGGCCAAACGAGTCTTCCCCGACCGGTCGGAGGGAGATGCGCTCGACGCGCTCTACGACGTGGTGGCTCAGGTCTGCCGGCTCGATGCGCCTGACCCCGTTGCCGCTTGGAAGGCGCACTCTCGGCGGCTGACGAGTATCGCGACGTGGCTGACGGACCAGGCGTTCGATGAATTCATCTACCACGCGCCAGGGACGGACCTCACCGTTGGTATGCCCCAGCAGCAACGATGGATTGGGACCGAAGGAACCTCCGCCAACGGCGTGCGCTTTATTGCGAATATGCCCACCGACGAGGTCTTTTCTGCTCCGGACTGGCGAAGGGTAGAGGGTCGGGTCTCTTCGACCCGGCCGCTCGTGCTGAACGGAACGCCGGTAGGAAAGGTGACCTTTGAGGTCGAGGGCGGCCGTATCGTGGAGGCGACGAGCGAAGAGAATCAGGCGGTTCTCGAGCAGGAACTCGACCTAGACGATCGCGCGCGCTATTTTGGCGAGATCGCGTTCGTATCGGAGGAGGCGCCAATTGCGAAGCTCAACACCACCTTTTTCGACGGGCTTTACGACGAGAACGCAGGCTGCCACCTCGCCTTTGGCAACGCCTACGCAACCTGCCTCCAGGGCGGGGAGGAGATGAGTCGCGAGGATCGTCGCGCCGCCGGTCTAAACACGAGCAGTCAGCATCAAGACGTGACGGTTGGATCGGATCAGTTGAACATTATCGGTCGTTCGAAAAACGGAGAGGAAGTGAGCGTTCTCGAGCGTGGTCGCTGGAGCGATGCCGTGCTTTCGGCTGTGGACAACTCGTAGCCGCCGACGCGCTACTCGTCTTGCAGTTCTGTATTCCAGTAAAGCTCGCTCACGAAGTGATCCCAGTCACGGTAGCGCCGGCTGGTACGCGGTAGTCGCAACTCGTGGCGGGGTGCTGGGCGCGCGGGCTTTCTGATCAGCTTCATGCCCGCCTCGGAGGGGGTTCGCCCGCCCTTGCGGCTGTTGGCCTCTA
>JBMCTC010000079.1:0-11472 GCA_048624115.1 Spirochaetota bacterium | reverse complement strand
TTTATTCCTCCAACATTGTAAGTAAAAACAGAGCGTCGACCTGATCCTTGAACTCGTCGGGGATGTCAACGGCCGTTTCCTTGCTCCCCTCGGCCGGAATCATGTATGCCTTTTGCTCAATGAGGTTGACTACACCACGGAAGTCATCGGCGACTCCGATGGGAATGACAACGGGAACAAAGGTCTTCTCGAACTTTTCGTTTAGGTCGTCTACTACCGCCTGGAAGTTGGCGCGCTCTTCATCGAGCTTGTTGATGAAGACAAAGCGAGGCATATCACGCTGATTGAGTCTTCGCCAGAGCTTAATCGTCTCAATTTGCACGCCAGCACGTGCGGCAATGACCATCATCGCGCTCTCGGCGGCACGAAACGCTGCAACGACCTCACCGACAAAGTCGGCCGCGCCCGGGGTGTCGAGAAGGTTGATCTTGTGATCCTGCCAGTTCAGGTGCGCGAGTGTCGTGTGAATCGACAAACCTCGTGAGATCTCCTCATCGGTATAGTCGCTCGTCGTTTTGCCGCTCTCGATCGTCTCCGGCCGGTCGATAACTCCGGCACTGTAGAGAATGGCCTCGATGAGACTCGTCTTTCCGGTAGCCCCGTGACCGGCAATAGCTACATTTCGGATAGACTCAGTCGTGATGCTCATTCAGTGCTCCTTCAGTATTTCCGTGGTTTGCTCGTGGCTTGTGTTAGGAAACTGTGTGCTATCATAAGGGCCACTTTTCCAACCTGTCAACCTACGCTTTCTTCTCGAAGTGGCTGAACTCGAGCGAGTACGTCCCTCGGCCCTGGGTCGATGAGCGGAGAGCGGTCGAGTAACCGAAAAGTTCAGCCAACGGTGCCGTCGCGTTGATGTGTTCGGCACTCGGCCGCGACTCAACGCTCTGGACAAGCCCGCCCCGCATCGTAATTCCGCTTATGACGTCTCCCATAAACTCGTTCGGCACGATTACGACGAGCTTCATGATAGGCTCGAGCAAGACCGGATCTGCCTTCCGGCAGGCGTTATCGAGGCCCATATTCGCAGCCGCCTCGAACGCAAACTCCGTGGAATTTGTCTCGCTGTAGGCCGCCTTCGTCAGCGTCACCCCGATATCTACCGAGGGATATCCCTGCACGATTCCACTCGAAAGGCCTCCCTCCACGCCGCGTCTGACCGCCTCTTGCATTGCCTCGGGAAGGTCGTTTTTGCTCACTTTGCTCTGGAAGTCGTTGCCGCTTCCACGTTCCCGTGGGGCAATCTCGAGCGTGATTTCTGCGGTGTTCTCTTTGCCTGCGATCATTCTGTTGAACTTCTCTGTGTGGCTGACGCGTTTCGTAATCGACTCACGATAGGTGACCTGCGGCTTTCCGACCTTTGCACCAACGTTGAAGTCGTCGACGATTCTCGTGACAAGCACGTCGAGGTGAAGCTCTCCCATACCTGAGATAATGAGCTCTCCGGTATCCTCGTCTTCCTTTGCGAAAAAGGTTGGATCCTCGCGAGCAAGCGTATCGAGTACGCTCTTGAGCTTTTCGCGTTCGCTCAGTGTCTTCGGCTCAATTGCCACCGAGATAACCGGCTCTGGGAAGTGCATGCGTTCGAGCACGACGGGAAAGCCCTCGCTGCCGATCGTGTCGCCGGTTTGGGCGAGCTTGAAGCCGATGACCGCCCCGATTTCGCCGGCGTTTAGCCGATCCACCTGTTCGGTCCGGTTTGCGTGCACACGCAGAAGCCGATTCACCCGCTCGCGCTTCCTCTTATTGTGGTTCATTGTGGCGGTGCCGCCCTTGATGCTCCCGCTGTAGACTCGGATGAAGCAGAGGGCGCCGGCCTCACGTTCGGTTTGGATCTTGAACACCAGAGCTACGTCGGGGCCCTCCTGGCTTCGCTCGACCTCGACCTCGTTCTCCTTGGTCGGATGCATGCCGCTAATCGGCGGAAGTTCTTCAGGGGCGGGAAGATAGTTGACAACCGCGTCGAGTAGCGGTTGCACGCCGATGTTTTTCAGGCTCGCGCCAACGAGTACGGGAACCATCGTCTGGGCAATCGTCTGATCGCGGATGATTTCGTTGAGCATTACTTCTGGAATTTCGGCCCCCTCGAGCATGTGTTCCATCAGCGCATCGGAATGCTTGCTGAGCTCGTCGAGAAGCCGTTCCCGGCCTGCCTCCGCCTGCTCACGAAGCTCGTCTCGGATGGGCCGCAACGCGAACTCCGCTCCGTTCTTCTCCTGGTTCCAGTGGAGTTCCTGCATGAGCCTGAAGTCGATCACGCCCTCGAAGCTGCTCTCGCGTCCGATCGGCATTTGCAGTGGTACAGGGTTGGCCTTGAGCTTCTCGCTGATCTCCTTTACCACCTCGTCAAAGTCGGCACCTATTCGATCCATCTTGTTGACGTAGGCAATTCTCGGGATATGGTAGGTGTTCGCCTGCCGCCACACCGTCTCGGACTGCGGCTCAACGCCGCCAACTGCGCAAAAGACGCCGATTGCGCCGTCGAGAACTCGAAGTGAGCGCTCGACCTCTGCTGTGAAGTCGACGTGTCCCGGAGTGTCGATGATGTTAATCTGGTGCTCGCTCCAAAAGCAGGTGGTTGCCGCCGACGTGATGGTAATGCCGCGGTTTTGCTCCTGGACCATCCAGTCCATGACGGTGTCGCCGCGGTCTACCTCACCTATGCGATGGCTGCGGCCGGTGTAGTAGAGGATTCGCTCGGTAGTCGTGGTTTTCCCGGCATCGATGTGGGCCATGATGCCGATATTTCGGATCCGTTTCAGGGACATAGATTCTCCTGCGATGGGGTGAACTGAAGGAGAAGCTACCGTGAAACGGAGGAAACGAAAAGTCGCGGTGTTGCCCGCGGCTCATCTATAGAGATCAGCCGGCGGCTTTTTTGATGTCCGTCAAAATCAGATGTCGGACGTAATCGGAGAGGGAACATTGCTGTCGCTTCGCCGCCTCGAGCGCCGCCCGATAGAGTTCGTCGCTGCAACGAATCACCATGTTGCGCTTGAGGGGTTTCTCGCTCAGGCGGTTTACTGCCTTTTGGCCTTGGCCACGTTTTCTTCGAGGTTGGCTCTGCCCTGATTCCATGCGCCCGAGGGTATCGCGACAAATGGAGAAATTCAGGAAAAATCTCAGAGTTGGAATTATGGGCGCTGAGGGATTTGAACCCCCGACATCTTGCTTGTAAGGCAAGCGCTCTCCCAGCTGAGCTAAGCGCCCGTGGAAAACGAACCTACCACGGAAGCCTGGGCCGGTCAAGCGTTCAAGCGAGGCTTCTTTTCCTTCAAAAACACATACCGAGTTTTGACGTCGCACCGACCGCGGGGTAGTATGGAGCACACGTGAGTGAAGCCGAATCGATGGCCGGGAAAAAGATCTTCCTCCTGAATCCACCAAGCGTCGTGCAGAATGAGCTCATCCAGGTGATCCTTGCCGCCGAGTATGAGGTTTACCTGCTCTACGACGCGCAGCGGGCCCATAAGGCTTTTGCCAGGCATCCCGATTCGATTGTCTTTGTGAACATTGATAGCGGCAACAAAAACATGGATTGGGAACCCTACGTTCGGGAGCTCGCCAAGGGAGAGAAGTATCCCAATCTCAAGGTGGGTGTCCTCAGCTACAACAGTGACCGTGCCTTGATTCAAAGGTACCTCATGGATATCGGTGTTCAGTGTGGGTTTGTGGCCCTCAAACTCGGTGTCAAGGAGAGCGCAAAGATCATCCTGCAGGCACTCGAGGCAAATGAAGCCAGAGGCAGGCGAAAGTACGTTCGGGTGAAGACCGGCGAAGATCCGCGTGTCGCCTTCAATGTAGATCTGCCTACCGGGGCGGCCTTCGGGCGTATTCTCGACATTAGCTCGGTTGGTATGGCAATCCAGTTTGCCAAGCCGGTGAAGCTGCCTCCAAAGAGCGTCCTTGCGAACATTCAACTCAAGCTTCGTGCCGTATTGGTGCGCACCGATGGGGTGATCCTCGGCGCGCGTGAGGATGACCCAAGTGTGTTTGTAATCTTGTTCAAGTACAGACCGCAAGAAACAAAGCCGCGTCAGCAGATCAGAATGTTCATTCACAAGGCGCTTCAAGAATCGATCGATAAGCTTGTCCAATAGCTTCTCAAAGAAGTAGGGTAGGCCGATGCAACCAACCACGCTCATCGACAAACTCTTTGACTTTATCGAACAGTCGCCGACACCCTATCACGCCGTGCGTCACGTTTGCTCGCTTCTCGAGAAATCGGGCTTTACCGACGTGCGCTCCCACGCCGATGAGGCAGATGCCTTTTCCTCACGCTCGTTTCTCCGACTTGGCCGTGGTGCTGTGCTCGCCTTTGACCCTGGTGACCGAAGCTTTTCCGACGGCGTAACCATTGTAGCCGCCCATACCGACAGCCCTGCGCTTCGAATCAAAGAACAGGCGATCAAACAGAAGTCGGGTGCCATCTACGCTCCGATCGAGATCTACGGCGGACCGATTCGCTCGACCTGGCTTGACCGCGAGCTGTCGGTCGTCGGAATCACGTTACTCACCTCCGGCGAGGCGCGTTTGTTTCGCCTGCCGTTCTTGAGTGTAATCCCCAATGCTGCCATCCACCTCAACCGGGAAATAAATGAGGGGTTCTCATACAATCCCCAGGATCACCTAAACGCGATCATGGGCGCGGCTACGGGTGAGGACGGTTCGCGGACCGAAGCGTTTTTCGCGTCGGTTGCCGAAAGCGTGTCTGCAGCGCCCGAAGATCTCTCAGTCGTAGAGGCGTATCTCGCCGAACCGACTCGCGGAAGCTTTCTCGGATTCGAGCGCTCCCTCTTTGCTGCACCGCGGATCGACAACCTCGCAGGTTGCTTTACCAATCTGCGCGCTTTTTTAGATGCCCCGGCCGGCGGTCCTCGCGCGCTCGCGCTCTACAACCACGAGGAAGTCGGGAGTCAGACAGGCGAGGGTGCGCTCTCCGGGCAGCTCGACCTCCTTCTCGAGCGCGTTTTTCGCGCCTCGGAACTCACACCTCAGGAGGCTTTCAAGGCGCGTGAGCGATCGCTGCTGGTAAGTAACGATGCGACCCATGGGCTTCATCCTTCGTACGTCGCACGCTACGAGCCCGATTATTCGCCGGTTCTCGGCGGCGGCCCGGTGGTCAAGATAAACGCGAACTACCGCTATGCGACGACGCTCGATACGCATCACGCATTCGCAAGCGCCTGCCGACGAGCGGGCGTCACACTTCAACGCTATAGCACTCGAGCAGATCAACGGTCGGGAAGCACCGTGGGCCCCTTGAGCTGGGGGAGGACCGGCGTTCCGAGCGTAGACGTGGGCATTCCGATCTGGGCAATGCATAGTGTTCGCGAGTCTGCGGGCACCAACGACGTCCTTGCGATGACGCAGGCACTCTCGGCGCTTCTGGCAGGGACTTCGTGAGTCGTTGTCGGACCTCGCGCCATTCGAGTACTCTGCACGGGTGAGTATTTACCAGATTGTGGTCAACCTAGAGAATGAGCCGGGCAGGCTCTTTGTGATCTCCGACCGTCTCGCAAAGGCGGGAGTCAACATTCGGCTGCTCACCGTTTCGGGTGAGGGCGCGCACGGCGCGCTGCGCATGGTTGTTGACGACGAACGGAAGGCGCGAAACGAGCTCATGGCGCTCGATGTCCCTGCTCGCCTCGAACCGGTCACGGCGGTGCGCTTCGAGGATCGTCCCGGAGGGCTTGCGGCACTCTTGAAACCGCTCCTTCACGAGCGGATCAACGTGACCCAGGTGCACGCGCAGAGCGATGTTCCGCCATACGCGCTTGCCGTTCTCGCCGCCGCCGATGCTCAGCGGGCGGAGGTGGTCCTTCGTGAGCATGGCTATGCGCCACTTTCGAGTGCGGAGCTCTGGGAGTCACGCTCATGAAACTCGCGGTAATCGGCGCCGGGCCCGTCGGCCAGACGCTTGCCGGTCGTTTGATTGAAGGCGGCCACGATGTGACCATGGTCGAGGTGAACGCGGAGCTTCGCGATCGGCTTGCGGGAGATGGGATCAGGCTAAGCGGTGCGCATGAGCTCTTCGCACCCGTGCGGTCGATCGTCCCGTCGATCGATGCGCTTGCGGGTTTGCCTTTTGAGATCGTGTTTGTTGCGGTCAAGGCCACCGCCACGGAGCTCGTCGCAAGCGCGATCGGAGACACGGTGCGCACTGATGCGACCGTCGTGAGCTGGCAGAACGGGATTGATACCGAGCGCGCCCTCGAGACTCACGTCGCCGGCGAGCGGATTGTTCGGGCCGTGATAAACCACGGGGTATCGATCGCCGAATCGGGAGCGGTGACAGTTACCTTCGAGCATCCACCGCATTTGGTGCGGGAACTCGCGCCCGCGGGAGCCGAGCGGGCTCGGATCGTATCGGTTGTCCTTTCCGGCGCCGGTTTGGCAACCGAACGCGCAGAAAATCTCGAGAGTGCAGTGTGGCAGAAGAGTTCGCTCAACGCGGCGCTGAATGCGATATGCGCGCTCACCGGGCTTGCGATGCACGACGTGTGGCACGACGGTTTCGCCGGGGAACTCGCTCGGAAGGTGCTCAAAGAGTCGATTGCGGTCGCGCGAGCGAACGAGATCTTCTTGGGAAGTGATTTCTACCGAAACAGCCTCGCGTACCTCAGCGCTGCTGGAAACCACAAACCGAGTATGCTGCTTGATCGCGAAGCCGGGCGGCGGACCGAGATTGACTTCATAAACGGAAAGATCATCGAGTATGGGCAAATGGCCGGTATGGCCACACCATTTAACGAGGCGCTCGTCGCACTTGTGAAGAGCGCCGAGCGGTCGACGCGCGAACGAACAACCGCGGGCGAGTCGTGAGGGTCCCGCTCTGGCCCCGGCAGACCAGACCAGTGCCGCGACTCGAGCCCGGATCGCGTCTCGCGATTGTCTCGCCCTCCAACGGACTCGCTGTGAGCTTTCCCGGCGTCTACGAGCAGGGGCTCGACGTGCTGCGGTCGCTCGACCTCGAGCCGGTAGAATTTCCGACCGCCCGAATGAGCACCGAGGAGCTTTACAAGAGTCCTCAGTTGCGCGTGAAGGATCTTCACGATGCCCTCGAGGATTCCTCGATTTCTGGAATTGTCGCCACGATTGGCGGGTACGAATCGGTGCGGCTCTTGCCGCTCCTCGATCCCGCTCTCTTTCGACGACACCCCAAATTCATGCTCGGCAGAAGCGATGCGACCACGTTTCTGACCTTCGCCCGCCGCGTCGGAGTTCCCGCTTTCTACGGTCCATCGGTAATGTCGGGTATTTCCCAGACTCCACACTTGCCTGACGAGTTTCGGTCGCACCTCGAGAGCTTTCTGTTCTCGCTATGGCGGACCTACCAGTACGCCGGGTTCCCGAGGTACTCGCACGGCTACACCGGTTGGGACAAGACCGGCAAGGGTGGGGTGACTTCGCTCATCAACAATGAGGGTTTTCGCGTTCTTCACGGTTCGAGCATTGCGGCCGGTCACCTCTGGGGAGGTTGTATCGAGGTACTCGAGTTTCTCAAGGGGACGAAATTCTGGCCTCAGGCAAGTTTTTTTGACGACGCGATCCTCTTCTTCGAAACCTCGGAAGAGAAACCGCCTCCGGAGCGTGTGGGCTACATGCTTCGGAATTACGGCGTTGCTGGAATCCTCAATCGGGCCGCCGGGCTCTTGCTCGGTCGTCCGAAGGATTACACGAGCTCGGATGTGACAAAGCTTCACGAGCTCGTGCGGCGCATCTGTATCGAGGAGTTTCATGCGGAAGAGCTCGTGATCATTGCGGACGTCGATATCGGCCACACCGACCCGAAGTGGATCGTTCCAATTGGCGGTGAGGCCGAACTCGACCCCGCCGAACCCTCGATTCGCCTGACCGAGAGCCCCTTCTACGGTGTCTCTGAGCAACCCGACGGCGGCTCGTACGAGGCGTAGAGCGAGTTCCATAGCCGATCGTCGGGCGGCGGTGCTACGACACACACCCTTTTGTTGGTCGTGGGATCGATACAGCCGATGCTCACCGCGTGTAAGGCGATTCCGCCGCCGGGCTGCGACCGTGGCGCGCCGTACTTGAGGTCGCCCCGAATCGGGTGGCCAATCGCCGCGAGCTGAGCTCGAATTTGATGGTGTCGCCCGGTGATGAGCTCGACTTCGAGCATCGCGTACCGATCGCCGAGCGCTGCAATGCGAAAACGTAGGCGCGCAAGTTTTCCGTTTGGTGATACAAAACTCTTGTTGCTCTTTGCGTTGCGCTCGAGGCGGTGCTCGAGCACTCCGCCGACCGGCTCGACGGGCAGCGAGACGAGTGCGAGGTAGCGCTTTTCTACCAAGTGCTCAGCAAACTGCCGCGAAAGGTGGGCCGACGCCTCCCTCGTGCGTGCGAAGAGGAGTACGCCGCTTGCCGGCCGGTCGATCCGATGAACAACGTAGAGACTTTCGCCCCGTATCCGTTCGAGTTCGCGGTGAGCAGATGCGCCACCGGCTCGATCGTCCTGGGACGGAATGCCCGCGGGCTTGGATATGGCAAACATCGACCTGCTCTCATATACAATCTGCATCGTTCTACAGAATAACAAAAGCAAAGGCTTTGGATAAATTACTGGTTAGGTTTTCGCTCTCGTGGTAGACTACAGGAGCGGTATGAGTAAAGATAATAGTGTGTTGCTTGAGGGCATTACGACGACGCACCAGGGGGAAGCGATGCAGAGTGGCGTATTCTACGTACGCGTGAAAAAGGACCTCAAAAAGGCGTTCGAAGACTTCTTCCCGCACATGTCCGACGCGTACATCGGCATGGCCAAGCTATTCGATCCCAATAAGCGGTATCCGGTTCTTGCAATAGAGCGTGTCACAGTCTTTACCAAAGACGGCGATGAAACCGAGAGCGCTCGTTTCCTGGTTCCCTCTGAGAACGAGAACTTTATCTGGATTCAGTGCGAGCTCTTCTCGTTCGCAGGAATCTCCGAGTAAGCTTTTACCGTACTCCTACACCAACTTCTGAAGAAACGAGCGAAGCTGCTTTGGGCTTTCGAGGAAGTAGTGTGCGTTCGTAGCCCCCAGACCAATACGAATCGTGTGCGCTTCCTCGGGAAGGGCAGCAAAAAGCTCCTCATCGGTCCAGTCGTCACCGGCAGCGAGGACAAAGTCGTGCGGTGTGCGCTCGACCCAGAGTGCCGCTGCCTGCGCCTTGCTTGCAAGGCTGCTCTTGACCTCGAGCACTCGGTTTCCCTCAAAGGTCGTGACGTTATGGTTCGATGCGATCGAGAGCAGTGCATCTTTGAGCTCTGCAACGCGGACAAACGCAAGGTCGGGATCACTACCGCGGTAATGCCATGCGAGACTGTGCTCCTTTTCCTCGAACTGGCTTCCCGGCGTCCGGTCGGAGTGCAGTTGCATCACGGGACCGAGTTCATCTTTCCAGTCGTCCTCTACCTGAACAAGTTGCTCCCAATCATCTCCCTGCCTTCGAATCCAAATCCCGTGACTTGCGATCATGCCGATGTTGAGGTCGGCCAAATGCTCGCTCATAAAGCCGCGTCCCCGACTTGAGATCACGACGACTTCGTTCTTTGGGTTCGAGGCAAGCGCCTGAATGAGCTCTTTGAGCTCCACATCCGGCACCGCTCGCTCGGGGCGGTCCATGTAAGTCAGCAGCGTTCCATCGTAGTCAAGGAAAAGCAACCGTTTCTCCGCGTTTTGGTAGCGGGTGGAAAGCGACCTGAGCACACTTCCTGCGAGACGCTTGCCGAGGAAATGCTGCTGGTGTTCCACAGCGGCCTGGAGCTTGGCGACAAAGTCGGCGGCCCAGTAGTGAATGTCGTAGCGTTTGAGTCGCTGTTGCATACGGCGGTTACGTGCCGCCTGTTCGTCGGTCGGCATCTCCATCGCGGTTGCGATTCCATCGGCTATCTCGTCGAGCCCGTGTGGGTTTACGACAATGGCCTCGCTCAGCTCGCGAGCAGCGCCGGCGGTCTCGCTGAGGACGACCGTTCCTGCGCCGTCGCCCTTGGCCGCAACGTACTCTTTTGCGATCAAGTTCATTCCATCTCGAAGCGCGGTCACCAGGAGCGCGTCCGCCTCGGCGTAGAGTGCCGACAGGTGATCAAACGGGAAGGTGCGATAGAAGTAGTGTACCGGGGTCCACGAGATGGTGCTAAACCGACCGTTGATGATGCTCACGAGCTGGTCTACCTCGCGCTTGAGCTCCTGATACTGAGGCACGGCCGTACGCGAGGGTGAGACGATGATTAGCATGCTGACCTTGCTCTTGTAATCAGGGTAGCGCTCAAGAAATCGCTCGTAGGCACGAAGTCGTTGCGGGATCCCCTTGGTGTAGTCGAGTCGGTCGACGGATAGGATGAGTTTCTCGGCGGGACGATCATCGCGAATCTCGCGGATGTATCGTTGCACACTCTCCTGTTGGCTCGCCTTCGAGTAGCGCTCGTAATCGATGCCCATGGGAAAGACATCGACCTTGACCATTCTATTCTCATAACGGACCGTAGCCATGTCGTGATCGTAGCCGAGTAGACGGCGGACACTTGAGAGAAAGTGCCGAGCGTAGTCGTAGGTGTGAAAGCCCACGAGGTCTGCGCCCAAGAGACCGCGGAGAATCTCTGCTCGCCACGGCAGGAGTCGAAAGAGTTCGTAGGACGGGAAAGGGATGTGCAGAAAAAAGCCGATATTTGCGTCGGGCTGATACTCTTTGATCATCGCCGGCAGGAGCAACAGTTGGTAATCGTGCACCCAAACTACGTCACCCGGAGACAAAAAGTCCTTTACCTTTTCGAAGAACTTGCGGTTGACCTCGCGGTAGGATTGCCACAGTTGCTCGTCCCAGGTGACGTAGGTCGGGAAATAGTGAAAAAGCGGCCAGATAACGTTGTTGCAAAAGCCGTAGTAGAAGCTGTCGAGCTCTTCGCTCGTGAGGTCTACCGGCACGCATTTGTGATCCTCGCGCAGGCGTTGCTCGATCATCGATCGTTCATCTGCAGTGAGCGTATCGGATGGAAGTCCGCTCCAACCGATCCACAGGCTTTCCTCCTGTTCGTGAAGTGACGAGAGTCCGGTGGCCAATCCGCCGACGCTCGGCGTGAATGCAAAGCCGTCTGCGCCCTTGGAGACCGAAGTCACCATTCGGTTGGAAACGATAATCGTGCGTGCCATAAGCACTAACCTTTCTCTTCCCTTGCGTTGTGTCAAGTGAGCGGGTATAAGAGCCTATGGACCAAATTCCCCAGTACGAGGACACGGCTCATTTCCTGAAGAGCTTGGGCTTTCCCGAGTTTCACATTCACCATGCGTTTAATCACTTTGACTTCGCTCGGGCGGCACGGAGAATACTCGTTATTGGGCCGATGGGTTCCGGGAAGACGGAGTACAGCTCGCGGGTCTGGCGCGACTCGCAGGTGGCGCTCAAAAAGTCGTCGGCGCTCGCGCGGCGTACCGCCACCGGGACCAGTGATCGCCGCAATGTCTTTGTTGTCCGTCT
>JBMCTC010000078.1:0-11527 GCA_048624115.1 Spirochaetota bacterium | reverse complement strand
GATGCGCTCTGCCCGCTGCAGGAGCTCACTTCCGACACCGCGACCCCGATGGGCCGGCGTCACGTAGCCATAGCCCGGGCAACGCGTAGCAGCCCCCAAACGACTCGGCCACCTCCGCCTTGTAAAGCTCGAAGTAGGCCGGAAAATCCGCATGCGTGGCGAATCGATACGAGTAACTCATCGCAGGATTATACGTAGGCGGAGTATTCGAAGAGACGATCTCGCTGTTGCCGGTCATGCCCGGGTCGGAGAAACTGTTGAGCCCGAGCGAGTTGGCCGGAGTTCCCGGCGCCGCATCAAAGCCCTCTTCCCGGTCGGAAATACAGGACCGTGGGATGGAGGCGTTGGAATCACTCGCAGGGCTCGAGGAGCCGCTGACGAAGCGAGTCGATGTCACGCCCGGATAGCGACAACCCGTCTCGAAGGTAGGCGTCAAATGAACCCCACCGCTCGGTAATGGCATCAAAGCTGGCAGCGAGGTACCGCTCGTCGGCAACGAGGAGCGGTCGCACCAGGTTCGCCTTGCGTCGCGAGAGCGTGAAGAGCCCAACCCGTCGCAGAACGCGCTTGACGAACTCCGAAAGCCGATCGTTCGTGGCAAGATAGTCTTCGATCACCGTCTCGTGAGGAACACCGAGCAACCGGAGGATCAGCGCGGCGGCAAAGCCTGTTCGGTCCTTGCCGGCGGTGCAGTGGAAGACGTGCGGCATCGCTTCATTCTCGTCGAGGAGAATCCTGAGCCACCGGGCATACACCTCGCTGTGGTCCAAAACGAGGGCCCGTCCTATCTCGACCAAAAACTCGTTTACGTCCCGTTCGGAACGCCCGCGAACGACTTTCTCTACCTCTGCGCGGATATCCTCTCCGCCGACTTCGATCGGAAGAACATGGAGCGATATCTCATCAGGAACCCGGTACGAGGCCTTCTCGCGCTCGAAGGGTTCACGAAAATCGGCAACGGAGCGAATGCCACGCCGAGCAAGCGAGGCCCAATCGGCTCGAGTAAGCTTTGCCAGCGAATCGGAGCGATAGAGCAACCCGTCGCGGATACGACGCCCGTCGCCCGTCTCGTATCCACCGATATCTCTGAAGTTGGGCGCACCCTCGACGATCATGACTCATCGTACCATGTTTGCGGGAGCAGCCCTACCCGAGTGTCGGATTTTTGTCGGCCGCTTGCTTCGCAGCATCCCTCGCCTCGTTTTCGCTGATGTAGCCGGCGACCGCTTCCTCGTCGATCTTGTAAAAGAGTTTCGGGCCCACATACATAATGAGCGCCATGATCATTGGCAAGACGATGTAGGCGATCTTCAGGATTTGCAGTGTCTGCGGTGTCTGCTCAACAAGCGGGAGTGACTCATCAAAGAGCGCGAGCGCCAACACGTAGCCGCCTAGCGCAGTCCCGATTGCATCGCCCGTCTTGTTGAAGAACGTCTGAACCGAAAAAGCGGTCGCGTCGGAGCGAACCCCAGTCTTGTGCTGATTGTACTCGATACAGTCGGCGGTAAACATCGGCCGCAAGAGGCTCGTCACGACAAGCGCCATCGTGCGAAACCCAAGAAAGCTCATCGCGAGAATCGGCTGCGACTCGGGTATGAAGAAGACGGGCAGCGAGAGAACGATGCACATCAGCATGCTGACCTCGAGGTAGCGGCGTTTCCCGTGACGGGCTACGATTCGCGGAGTAAGCGCGCCAAGTCCGAGAATGCCGATCAATGTGACGGCGCCGGTGGCTGCAGCGAACTGGGCGTTGCCGTAGATGCCTTCGGCAACGTAGACGGCAAATACCGCGGCTGCATTCAAGAACGCCTGCGACGAGTAGAGAATCATCATAATGAAGTGCTGATCGTTTCGAAACGCCTCTCGAATGAGCGTTCGAAACGGAACGCTCTGATCCTCTGCCGGGTAGTGGCGCTCGCGGATCGTCCACATCTGCGGTAGCATCACCAGCAGCGCAAACAGCGACGGAATGCCGGCGAAGAGCAGCCAGTTGATCTGATCGACTCCATCGCCGAGCAAGAAAAAGGCGATACCCATCCCGGCTGCGGCGCCGGCCACGCTCCCGATCTGGGTCAACGTCAACAGGAGCGTGCGCTCGCGTTCGGTGTTTGCCATCGTCATCGAGACCGCAAAGCTCGGAACCTCACTCGCGGTGTAGAAGATGTCCCAGAGCACGTAGGTCGCAATCATGAGGCCGATCTTGACTCCCATGGGCGCAGACACAGGCGTAAGAAAGAGCGCAAACGTCGCGATGGGCATCACAAAAGCGGTAATCGAGAGCCAGCCCTTGAATCGGTACGTGCGAAATCGAAAGCGATCCATGAGCGTTCCGATCATCGGATCGTTCACCGCGTCCCAAATGCGAACAACCAAGAAGACTGTCGCGACAAGTGCAGCGTTGATCCTGAGGTAGCTCACATAAAAAATGAGCAAGTAGCCCTGGATCAACGAGTAGGCGACGTTCTGCCCAACAAAGTAAAACGTGTAACTCCACCGCTCTAGCGGTTTGGTCTCTCGTGCGTGCTTCATGTGCGCGAGATAGTACGCAGAAATTGTTAGATTTCGGTGTGCTTGCCAGCGACGGGGGCGCCACTTTTCGCCAAGCGCGCAAATCGACACTATTAAAGGATGATCGTTTCTAGAAGCCCGTGGTGGTTTGGGATCGTGCGAGGCACGCTTGCAGTGGCTGTCGGCGTGATTGCGCTTGTTTGGCCGGAGCTCACCGCGACAACTCTCATTATCGTCTTTGCCGGCGTTCTCCTGTTAGACGGACTGATTGGCGTCGTTGCCGGAATCGGCAACCGCTTGCACTCTCAGCAGCAAGCGGCGGGCGTCCTTCAGGCGTTTGTAGCGATCCTGCTCGGACTCATCGGCGTTCTCGCACCAGCGTTCTCACTACGCCTCTTCTCTATAACGGTCGCGCTCTGGGCGATTGGAACCGGAATCATCAGCATGTTTGTGGCAGGCACGCTTGGCCGGCTCTTTCGCCTCGGGCCGCTTCTCGGGCTGCTCGGCCTTGCCTCGCTCGTGCTCGGCGGAATCATTCTGTTCTCCCCTCGCGCAGGAGTCGTGCTCGTAGCAACGCTCACCGGGGCAAACGCCATCATCTTCGGCCTCGGCCGGATCGCGTTCGGCCTCAGGCAGCGTCGCGCCCCGGCCGGTCAGGTGCACGGTAGGGCCGGCGCTTCACGCGGACCAGCTGGACCATTCTCCGGCACGCTCGGAGAGCCCGAACTCCGGGGCCAGAGCGATGTCTCGGATGCAGAGGTCACGCGCGAAGAGGACGAGGAGAGGACCGACTAACTCTCCTACGACCGAGGTGGTCAAGTGTTTGGGCGGGCCCCTCCAACACCTCACGCGTTCGTTCTCGAGCAATCAACTCGCTCTTCAGGCTCTTCGACACCGCCCAGCCGACCACACGCCGGCTGTACAGGTCGATGATGACGAACAGATACAGCCTGAACCGCCCGGGATCTCCAGAGACCTGTTTAGTTGAGTCTGAGAAGCCGTCGGTTGTTGAACCAGCTCACCCACTCGAGTGTAGCGTACTTTACAGTTTCGAGATTCCGCCAAGGTCGGCTGGGTGAAAGCATGCGCCGGCCTTTCTCAGACTCTCGTTCGGCGTCATCATGTCAGTGCGTAATCATCCCGCCGACGATCGCCCTATATGCTGTTCTTCGCCGGTCCAGTTGCCTCTGCTGCTGCGATTCTGTTGGTGCCCATTATGGTTTCCGCCTGGGGAAAAGGTGGCTACCTTAGGCGGGGAGGCTAATGCAGCGGATCGAACGATTCATCAAACCACTCGACTTCGGTGTCGTCGCGGGAAATCTGCTACTCATACTGCGCCTGGTCGGATTCACCTTTGTGCCGCCGCTTATCGTGGCGCTAATTGCGGGCGAGTTCGATGTGGCGATTGCCTTCGGCTCGTGCGGAACCGTGTCCTTCCTCGTCGGCCAGTTCATCCGCCAAAAGAAGGCGTTGTCGATCGCAAGCGCCCGCGAACACGCGAGCAAGGAATCGCTCGCCGTCGTTGCGCTTTCGTATCTCGTGACCGCGCTCGTCAGCGCCGTGCCGTTCATGCTCGTAGGCGCTCCGCACGACGCGGTGTTCGAATCAATGTCAGGAATAACGACGACCGGGCTCTCAATGTTCCGACCGGAAGACCTTCCGTTAAGCCTTGTGTTTTTCCGTTCCTACCTTCAGTGGATTGGTGGTGTGGGGATCGTCATTCTCTCTGTGCTCGTCCTCATTGGACCAGGAATGAACTCGTACCGACTCTACGCCTCAGAGTTCGGCGACGAGAAAATCGCGGGGAGTGTGTCCGCGACGGCACGCATTGTTACGACCACATACGTCGTGCTCACTGCAGTTGGGTTCCTCGCGTTCCTCGTGAGTGGGCTCTCCGCATTCGATTCGCTCATACATGTCATGTCGACGGTCTCAACCGGCGGCTTTTCTTCCGGCGCCTCTAACATGGGGCAGTATCCTATGGGCGCGCCTCACGCAGTAGGAGGCGTGCTCATGATCGCCGGAGCAATTGGCTTTCCTGCCTACTATGCGTTGCGGCAGCGTCGATTCGGCTCATTCTTCGGCGACGCTCAGTTTCTCACGCTGCTCATCGTACTCGTCGTCACGGCATCGCTTCTCTTCTTAACCCAAGGCATGGAGCTCAGTCGTCTGCCTGACGACGTCTTTCACCTGGTTTCGGCTGCGACGACCACAGGGTTCAGTACCTCCGATCTGGGTGAGCTCGATGACGGACGGAAGGCGCTGATGAGCGTCCTCATGTTCATTGGCGGCTCGGCGGGTAGTACCGCCGGCGGGCTGAAGGTGTTGCGCCTGCTGGTACTCATCAAGACGGTGCGGTGGTTTCTGCTGCGACACTTGTTACCGGATGAGGCGCGAATCTCCGTCCACGTTGGAGCGACCGTCATCGACGACCGGCAGCTTCGAGAGGTGCTCGCGGTCTTGGCGTGCACACTGATCCTTTCGGTTTCCGCCACGATCGCGTTTACGCTCTCCGGCCACCCGTTCGTCGACAGCGTGTTCGATACTATCTCGTCGCTTCACACCGTCGGCCTGTCCGCTGGAGTCGTCTCAACGGAGAACCCGGTGTGGCAGAAAGTGATGGTTACCGCATTGATGTGGGCAGGCCGAATCGAACTCATCCCACTGCTCGTGCTGGGCTACCCAGCCATTTACTACGGATCGCGGAGGTCTTCATGAGAGTCATTATCGTCGGGATCGGAGAGATCGGATTCCGCCTGGCGAACCTGCTCACACGCAGGCGAGAGAACGAACTCGTGCTCGTGGAGCGCGACCGCGACCGCGCAGACGAGATTTCAGACTCACTCGACGCGCTCGTGCTCAACGGAGACGGCAGCAATCCCGAGATCCTCGAGAAGGCTCAGGTCTCGGACGCAGACGCAGTCGTCGCGTCGACTGGCTCGGACCAGATCAACACAGTCATCGCAATGCTCGCGAAGAACTACGAGGTGGAGAAGGTGATGGTCGTTCTGCACTCGGCGGTCCTCCGGCCCGCGTGTGAACGGATCGGCGTATCGGCGATCTTCTCGCCGAAGGTGGCCGCGGCGGCCCAGATGATCTCTACTCTCTACGGTTTCGATCGCATCAACTTTTCGCTTGTCGCGAGCGGGGGGCTAACGCTCGACGTCATTGTCGTTCCTGCGAAGCGCACGCAGAAGCTCGACTCCCTGAAGGTCCCGCGCGGCGTCCATCCGGTCGCCGTCCGACGAGCCGAGGATCTGCTGATTCCTTACTCCGATCTCGAACTGAAACCCGAGGACGAGCTCATCGTGATGTACGACAACGATAGGGCGTTCAAAAAGGTCCAGAGCCAGCTCGCAGGGCGAGACGAAGACACCGAGCGGGCGGCCGATCAGACGTAGGTCACCCTTAGATTGAAATGAAGGCGGCGGAATCGTACTTGTCTGCACTTGCAGGGATGCATGTACTGATTTTGGCGTCTGAGCCGCCCTCGAAACGGAGGCGTCGCAACCATGAGCTGGCTTGCCCGGGAGATGAAAGCTAAGTGGTCCGCACGGTCACGATCAGGTTAGTGTCAGCAAGCTGAATCGATCGCCAACTACAGACTCCTTACCGAATTTCTCATGATCACATTTGGCATAACGACATATTCGCCGTTCGCCGGCATGGAGCGTGATTGGTCGGCAGCCACCAGTCGCCTGATTGCCTCTCCTACGATCTCACCGAACTTCTGGTCTACGGTTGTAAGAGCGATGGGCGAATCGCGCGACTGCGAAAGATTGTCGAACCCGGTGAGGGAGAGGTCTTCCGGGATCCTAATCCCACGACGCATTGCCGCATGCATCACCCTCACCGCCGTCATGTCATTAACGTTCATAATACACGTCGGGGGCTCGTCGAGAGCCAGAACTCGGTCAAGCACTTGATCGCTGAACTCTCGCAGCGCCTTCTCGTCACGAGGGAGGGGCCCCGTTTCTGCCTCCGCGTGAAGCGTCTCTCTGTCCAACAGATACTGATCTTCCAACCCAATGTCGTACTCCTGTAGCGCGGCCGCGTATCCTCGCAGGCGAGCTCGCTCAGAACCAAACGACCTCAGCGAGTTTGTAACGAACGCGATTCGACGGTGTCCCTTAATGAGCAGACGTTTCGTGAGCGAATACATGCCCTCGAAATTGTCAACATGCACGACGGGTGCTCCAACGCCCTCCACCCGCGAGTCGACAAACACGAGCGGGATCTGGGCTAAATGCAACTGACTATACGGACCGCGATTTTCAAACGCCGAGATGGGCAGCGCAAGTACTCCGCGATAGTTCTCCCGAACCAAATCCAGGAGAATACGCTTCTCCTCCTTTGGGTCCGACCGGGAGTTAAAGTATGCAATGACATATCCAGCGTTCCTCGCGTGGTGCTCAGCGCCGGATAGAATCTCGTGTCCAACGTGCTCTCCGTAGGGCAGCAAAACTGCAAACAGCTTAGACTGAGAGAGAGGAGATGTGGCCGCATCACGTCGACCTTGTGCCTCAACAAATGTTCCCGTGCCTTTTCGACGATAGACCATACCCATCTGCTCGAGCTCTCGCATGGCCCGGCTCGCGGTGATCCGACTCACGTTGAACTCCTTCATGAGTTCCTTCTCGGTCGGGAGACGATCTCCCTCTTTTAGTTGTTGCGAGTCGATCCGGGTGCGAAGCACGTCGAGTATCTGCTGGTAAAGCGGCTGTTTTTCCATTGCGCCTCTCTCCCTTATGCCACGAGTCCGGCGTGGAAACAAGTTTGTCTTGACCTACGCAGGATAATAATCTACGATATGCTATATCATATACGGAACTATGAGAAAAAGATATAGCCTTACTGGAAACAGCCGCAAGAACCCTCCTCTCCAGCGGTGGCGAAAATCGTTTCGCCACAATTACGATCTCTACTTGCTTCTCATTCCGGTGATGGCATACTTCCTTCTCTTCAAGTACGTCCCGATGTACGGGGTCCAGATTGCCTTCAGAGACTTCTTTCCCATTTCCGGAATCGGCGGAAGTCCGTGGGTCGGCTTCAAGCACTTTGAGCGATTCTTCAGCGGATTCTACATCGGGCGCGTGCTTCGAAACACCTTTGGAATAAGCATCTACACAATCCTGGTTGGGATCCCTGCACCGGTGATTCTTGCAATCATGTTCAATGAGCTTCGCTTTCGACGATTCAAAACCGTCGCTCAGACGCTCTCCTATGCGCCGAACTTCCTTTCTGTAGTTGTCGTGGTAGGAATCGTGTTTTTCTTTTTCTCACCGAGCCGCGGCGTTATAAACGCGTTGCGAGTACGATTTGGTGCGGAAGCGGTGAACTACATTAGCAATCCGCGTTTCTTCTGGCACCTCTATGTGTGGAGCGGGGTTTGGCAAACCGTCGGCTGGAGTTCGATCATATACGTCGCCTCGATGTCGGGAATCCCAGAAGAACAATACGAAGCAGCCTTCATGGACGGGGCGACCAAGTTGCAACGGATTCGGTACATCACCATCCCGGGAATTCTTCCGACCATCGTCATAATCTCGATTCTGAGCTTTGGAAGAGTTTTGGAAGTCGGGTTTGAGAAGGTGTATCTGCTTCAAACGCCCCTAAACCTCGAAGCCTCAGAGGTGATTCGTACCTACGTCTATAAGAGCGGAATTCAAGGCGCGCAGTTCAGCTTTGCTGCTGCCGTTGATCTTTTTAATAATGCCGTCAACTTTGTAATCCTTGTCATCGTGAATCAGGTCGCCCGTTCGGTCGGGGAGACAAGTCTATGGTAACGCGCACCCGGGGCGACAAAATCTTTGACACCGTCAACCTGGTGCTTCTGCTACTCTTTCTCTTTGTCATCATCTATCCGCTCTACTTTGTACTGGTTGCCTCGCTTACCGATCCGCGTCTTATCTATGACAATCCCATTCTGCTGCTCCCTCGAGGATTCACACTGGAAAGCTACCGGACGGTGTTTAACAATCAGGATATCTGGACCGGTTATGGAAACACCCTGCTCTACACCTCTCTCGGCACGGTCATCAATATCGTCTTCACCATCTTGGCCGCCTATCCTCTCTCCCGTTCCGACCTCGCGGGCCGCGGGCCGCTCTCTCTAATCATCGTCTTCACGATGTTCTTCAACGGGGGCCTGATCCCCACCTACCTGGTAATCAGGAACCTCGGGATGCTCAACACCATTTGGGCAATGGTCGTCCCAAATGCGATCAACGTCTACAACATGGTGATCATGCGCACGTACTTCCAAACTCGCATCCCCGGCGAGTTGAATGACAGCGCCAGAATAGACGGCTGTTCGAACCTGCAAACGCTGGCTCGAATCGTCTTGCCACTCTCTACGCCCATCATCGCGGTGATGGTGCTCTTTTACTCGGTCTGGCACTGGAACTCGTACTTCGACGCGCTGATCTACCTCTCGGACCGGGACCGATTTCCGCTACAACTCTTTCTCAGAGAGATACTTGTGCAAAGTGAGGTTGAATCGATGCTGACGCTGGCGATGGACGAAGGATACGGAAGGCGCATGGTCATGCGCGAGGGACTCAAGTATGCGGTCGTAGTGGTATCCAGCCTACCCATGCTCATCCTGTATCCACTTCTTCAGCGGTCATTCAAAGCAGGAATACTGGTCGGCGCTCTGAAGGGGTAACACCTGGGCCGCCAACCGGGAAGGAGGTGTTGGTACAAAGATTCCAGTTTTCGGTCGGTTTTATTACTCAGGCATAGTCCTGACAAATCAAAAGGAGTAGTCATGAAGAAAGCAACGTTTACACTACTAATGCTCACGATAGCATTTGGCATCGCGTTTGCAACCGGTGCTTCAGAGGAGCCCGAGGCAAGCGAAGAGGATATTACCCTCCGAATGGTCCGATTCGCATGGACCGATTTCAGGCCACCCGTCGACGAGATTTGGATGTGGCAGGAGTACGAGGAGCAAACGGGGATCACAATCGAGTGGGAAGAGCTTATTCGTTCGAGCGCCATGGAACAGAAGGCCATCATACTCGCGTCCAACGAACTCCCTGATGCGTTCTACCAACTTCAGTTCTCGAACGAGGAGATCGCCAACTACGGACGTCAAGGAGTCTTTGTCTCACTGAATGACCTGATTGATGACCACGGTCCAAATCTAAGGTCAATCATGAATGAAGACCCGGCTGTACGCCAGGCGATGACCATGCCTGACGGAAGCATCTACTCGTTGCCCTACCTACAGCCGGACCCGGTAGAAACAAGCCTCCGGTACTATGTGAATCAGGAGTGGCTCGACAGACTCGGGCTTGAAGTACCCGATACGGTTGACGAGCTGACGGCCGTATTGATGGCTTTCAAAGAGCAAGATGCGAATGGCAATGGCGACCCCGATGATGAGTTTCCGATCGCTTACTCTCGGGACTCGTACATGGACCTCGAGCGGCAACTGATGGGAAGCTACGGCCTCGGAACCGTTGGTGGTCAATCGATCTTCCAGTGGATCGACAAAGGACCGGATGGAAATGTTCGTTTTATTCCACTCGATCCTCGTTACAAAGAGATCTGGCAACTGTTCAAAGAGTGGTGGGACGCCGACCTCTTCCACCCGGAAACGTTTACGGAAGTGGATTACGCGCAGTGGGTAACGTTGTTGGAAGATGATCGCGTTGGCCTCTTCTCAGCGCCGGGTCCAAATGCAGTGGCCAACATGGAGCCGCGTTGGACGGGCATAAGCGCCCTTGAAGGACCGTATGGCGATCAAATCATGAGCTGGATCCAACCCCAGGTACGTGGCATCTGGTCCTTTATGATCACCAGTGAAAACGACTATCCAGAAGAAACCATGGAGTGGGTCGACTACTGGTACGGCGACGAAGGTTCGAGGTTCGGCTGGCTGGGAGAAGAAGGCGTCACCTACACGATGGGAGTACCGAGAGATGGATGCCTCGGTGAAGCTGAGCGTCATCGACCGGACAGTGGAGTCTCACTTCCGCATCGATCCCAATGACCACGAGCAGTACGCGCCGGAGGAGATCTGGCCCCCGTTCAACCCCACCGCGGAAGAGACGGAAACCGTCTTGGCTCTCCTTCCGGACATCGAAACGTACCTCGAGGAAATGCGAGTACAGTTCATCTTTGGCAACAGAAGCTTTGACCAGGATTGGGAGGAGTTCACCAGCACGCTCCGCGACCAGCTCAACGCCGATGAATACATCGAAGTGCGACAGCAGCAGTACGAGCGATTTCAAGAGCTCGATTAACTAGTCCAACGAACTCACCGTTACAGACGGATCGCGGCGTCGCCCCTGCAGGCGACGCCGCTTTTTTTTGATTCGCCGATTATCATCAACGCCTTTCGGACGGAACCACTCAAAGCGATCCACAACGCGGTCTCCGCTGTCTTCTATGTGGAGAACGCCGATCCACACGACCTTCTACGAAGGTCTTCTTGCTACACTTGAGGCCCTTGGCGATCGGGAACTGATGGATCAGCTTCGCAACAGCCTTGAAGATGTCCGTGATGGGCGTCTGGTGACCCTGGATGAGCTTGAACAGGAGCTGTGACCCTCTGTGAGAAGGTATCAGGTGGTTCTCAACAACACCGCCGCCGAGGCGCTGAGAAAGATCGAGAAGACCGCCAGGGGCCAGATCACAAATAAACTCCGTAACTTGCAAGAGAACCCCAGCGAGCGCGGAGCGCCCCTTCGTGGAGAACTTGCCGGATATCGCGATATTCGCGCTGCCGGTCAACGCTACCGCATTATCTACACGGTTGAAGAGCACCAGGTGATCGTGCTGGTGGTCTACGTCGGCATCAGGAAAGATGGCCACAAGAACGATGTCTATCAGATTGCACACAAGCTTCTTCGCGCGGGCCTCATAGATCCGAAAACCACTGCCAAAGAGTCCGACGCGTAACGCAACAGCCTGAGTCGGCAACAGTTGGCCGCCAGGAACAGCTCGGCTAAGGACCTCCACTCGCCTTTGGTTGTGAGCAGCGCTCGATACAGTTCATCGAGGATGGGGC
>JBMCTC010000077.1:0-11544 GCA_048624115.1 Spirochaetota bacterium | reverse complement strand
GATGCCGACATCGCTCACGATGATCGCGTCAAGCGGCAGCGTGGCGATGAGATCGATCTGCGTGCGAAGCGTGTCGATATCGCTGTCGTGGAAGTAGACGTTGAGCGCGCCGTAGAGGCGTCGCTCGTCCTTGATCTGCGCCAACTCGGCGGCTCGCTCCTCGAAGGAGATCTCGCTGCCCTTCGCCCGCAGGGAAAAGCCGGACAGGCCGATGTACGCTGCGTCCGCTCCGTATCGATAGGCAACACGCAGTTTGTCGAGATCTCCCGCCGGCGCTAGCAACTCAGGTCCGGCGTTGAGTCTGTCATCCCGGTCGGCGCGCATACCGGTCACGACGAACGTGCCTCTTCAAGCACAGGTCGATGTTCATGCAAAAACTCGAGCATCCACTGCTGGATTCCAGCAAAAAACCGCTGCTCGAGTTCGGCTGCCGGGCGTCCAACGTAGCGAAAGTGCCACGGCTCGTAACTGTAGCCGGTGATCTCCTCTCCGTCGGGCGGGTAGCTCATCGAGAAACCATACTCCCACGCATTTGCCGCAAGCCATCGTCCGGCCGGCTGTTCGGCGATATCAGGGCAGATGCACCCGAAATCCACCGCTGTCCCGAGCTGATGCTGGCTCGTACCGGGCCGAGCGGAGACCCGATCCGCCTCCTCCTGTCCCAGCTGGTCGACCCAGCGTGCATATACTTCTCGTTGGTATTCGAACGAGCGGTACGCCGATGAAACGAGCAGGGTGATGTTCTCGTCGCGCGCCGCCATGCTCATCCGCACCAGTGGCTCGACGGCAATCGCCGCGAGTCGGTGTCCGCCACGACTGAGGGCAAGATTGTCGGAGAGTGGATCAAGCGCGACGATTTCCTGCGGCGCGTAGGCCGGGCCGAGCGGGGTCTCCTTATCGACCAGGACCGTGAGTGCCGGCGGCTCTTCGAGGACAAGGAGCGTGAGCGCGAGAAACTCTTCCGGCGATGCAAATACGCGCTGTTGCACCTGATCGGGTAGATCGCTTACGAGCTCCTCGAGGTCTGTGAGCGTGAGGTCGAAGGCTTCGTGTACGACCGGCCGCGTTGCAGCTCCCGACGCGCCCTGTGCGTTTGCCGTCGGCCCGCTGGAGTCGGCGTCTGCTCTGTCGTTGCCAGGTGTGGTATTCCGCTCGCCGGTGCAGGCCGCTAGGAGAGCCGCAAGAAGAACGATCGAAACGATGGTCCACCTGACTCGAGGCGCTCTGGGCTTGCGTTTGTGGTCGTTAGTTTCCAAAGACAATCTCCAGTACTTCTTCCATCGTCTCGACGGGGTGGAAACGAAGTCCTTTTTGCGTCTTCTCGGGAATCTCGTCGAGATCACGGGCGTTTCCCGCCGGGATGATAATGTCCTTGAGCTTGTGTCTGCGCGCCGCGATCGTTTTTTCCTTCAGCCCGCCAATGGGCAGTACCTGTCCGGTTAGCGAGAGCTCGCCGGTCATGCCCAGCCGCTGCTTGATGCGCTTGCCGGCGGCAAGCGAGATAAGCGCCGTTGCCATCGTGATCCCTGCGCTCGGGCCATCCTTTTTAATCGCTCCTGCGGGGATGTGCAGGTGAATGTGGCGCTCGTCCCACCAGTCGGAGTCGATACCCATCTGCGCTGTCTTGCTTCGCGCGTAGGTGTAGGCTATCCCTGCCGATTCTTGCATTACCTCGCCCATCTGGCCGGTGAGTCTGAAGCCGCCCTTGCCGGGGTTTGTCACTGCTTCGATCACGAGGACGTCACCGCCGAAGGGCGTCCAAGCGAGGCCGATGGTCATACCGGGACTTGAGATCTTCTTGACGGTGTCTTCGATAAAGATTGGTTTTCCAAGGTAGGTCTGCAGCGCCTCGTCATCAATCTTGAACGGCGACTTTGCCTCTTCCATGACGATTGACCGCGCGAGCTTTCTGTGGATCTTGTCGAGCGCCTTTTCGTAGTTGCGCATTCCGGCTTCGCGTGCATAGTCATTTGCAATCGAGAGGAGCGCGCTCTTGGTGTAGCTGACGTCCTTTTTTTTGAGGCCGGCTCGCTCGGTGCTCCGCGGAATGAGATACTTCTTTGCGATTGCCACCTTCTCGTCATCGATGTATCCGGCAAGCCGGATAACTTCCATCCGGTCGAGCAGCGGGCCGGGGATCGAGTCGGTTGTATTTGCCGTGGCAATAAAGAGGATGTTCGAAATGTCAAAGGGCAGGTCGAGGTAGTGATCTCGGAAGCTCACGTTTTGCTCAGGATCGAGGACTTCCAACAGAGCGCTACTCGGATCGCCCTGGTAACTCATGCCGAGCTTATCGATCTCGTCAATCATAAAGACGGGATTGCTCGTCTTTGTGATTTTTAGGCCCTGGATGATTTTTCCCGGCATCGCGCCGACATAGGTGCGGCGGTGGCCTTTGATCTCAGCCTCGTCTCGCATGCCTCCGACAGAAAAGCGAAAGAACTCCTTGTCGAGTGCTCGAGCAATCGAGTGGCCAACCGAGGTCTTGCCTACGCCCGGAGGTCCGACGAGGCAGATAATCGAGCCTTTGAAATCGTTCTTGAGTTTGCGTACTGCGAGAAACTCGAGTATCCGCTCCTTGACGTCCTCGAGCCCGTAGTGGTCGGCATCGAGCACCTTTGACGCTTTCTCGATATCGACCTCAGTCGGCGCGGGTTCACCCCAGGGCAGCGAGACAATGGTGTCTAGGTAGTTACGCGTCACTTGAAACTCGCTTGAGTTCGGGTCCATGAGGTTGAACTTCTCGAGCTCCCCCTCGACCTGCTCGCGAACATCGGCACCGAGGTCGAGCGACTCTACCTTCTCCTTGAGGCGCTGATACTCACTCGACTTGCTGTCGGTGGGCATGCCGAGCTCGTTCTTGATTGCCTTGAGCTCTTCCTTGAGGAAGTACTCGCGTTGACTCTTCTCAATCTTCTCGTTGATCTGGGTCTGGATGCGCTTCTGGATTCGAAGCAGCTCTTGCTCGCGTTTGATATGCATCAGCACGAGCTCCATCCGCTCGTAGACGTCGAGCGTCTCGAGTACCTTCTGCTGCTCTTCGCGGTCGATGTTCAATATGCTCGTGATGAAGTCGGCGATCTTTCCCGGATCGTCGATGTTCACCATGTTGAGGCGCATCTCTTCGCTAAAGAGATTATTGTTCTCGCTGATCTGCTTCATCTCGCTGATCAGACTTCTCGTGAGTGCCTTGACCTCATCGCCGGTGTCGTTTTGGTCCTCGAGATGCTCGACCGCCGCCACAATCGGATCTTGCTGTTTGAGAATCTTCTTGATCCGAAATCGTTTCACCGTCGAAAGGAAGATGTTGTAGCCACCGTCGGGCAGGTTGATGCGCTTAGCGATCTTTGCGGCCGTGCCGACTTTGTAGAGATCATCGCCTGAGGGCGAGTCGTTGTCCTCTTCTTTGGTGAGTACGAGACCGAGCATGCCGTTTGTACGGATTGCCTCTTCGACGGCCACGACATCCTCCTTATCCCGAATCATAATCGGTGTGAAGATCCCGGGGAACATTGGCTTGCCCGACAGCGCTACAATCGACAATCGATTTGGTAGTATGCTGTCGGCTGGAATAATCATCTGTGGTGCTTCTGGCATTCGTATTTCCTTGTAGTGTAGACAAAGGGTATGGAGCGTTTTTCGAGCGGTCAAGGACCGAACGGGTAGGGTAGGTTGAGTCGATCTCGGGCCAGTGAGGCCATTGTCATCAAGACGAATAGAATTGGCGAGATTCACAAGGGCGTACTTCTCTTGACGCCGCGGGAGGGGCTCGTTCGCGCCATTGCCCACGGCGCTTTCTCGCAGAAGGGAAAGCTTCGTGGGCTCACCGACTTCCTGTGCTCCGGCACTGCCTATCTCTATCACAATCCGGTGAGCGACTCGACCAAGTTGAGCGACTTTGATGTGCGCCTGTTTCACTCTCGTGTGCGGGAGGACCTAGCGCGCTTCTACACGGCAAGCCTCTGGGCAGAAGCGATTGCCAAGACACATGGCGCCGGCGGCGGCAGCGAGGAGCTGTTTGCGCTCTTTCACGATGCCCTTGCTGAGCTCGAACGTCGGCCGGGCGAAGAGGCACAGCTTGTGAGCGTGCAGTTTGTCTGGCGGTTCTTGAGCATTAGCGGGATGCAGCCCGACCTCGAGCACTGTGCGATTACCGGCGAGTTTCTCGCCGAGGGAGAGCCGGTGTACTACTCGCCGGCCGATCAGGGGTTTTGCAACCGCGACGTCGCGATTGAGCACATGGCCGCCTGGCAACCCGGTGCCCTCGCCTTTATGCGGCACACCGCCGCGGTGCCTCTCGCCCAGGCGCTTCGCACGACGCCGCCTGCCGGAGCCGCCGTTCGCATCAAACGGGTGCTCTACGCAATCCTCGAGGAACACGTCGACTCGCCGCTCAACACGCTCAAAAGCGGCGGGGCAATTCTATAGACGGGAGTCAGTTTTGAGGTTCGAGGGCCTACTCCAACGGAAGGTACTGAGATAGCTCTTCGAGAGAGCTTCGGGCGCTCGTGTGATGAATGAAAATGCCACCCATGCCCTCCCACGCCTCGCGAAGTCGCTCCCGGTCATCGATGAGAATTGGCGTTGCTTCGTCTGGAGCTTCGGCTCGTGCCCGCTTCGCCTTGTCTCGGCTCATGCAGGCAATGACCGGCACATCGGGGCCGAGCTCGCGGGCCACCCACGCCCGTTTTTGCGGCTCCGCCCATTTTCCGAGCGGCAGTCCGGTCAGAATTGTCGGCTCGAGGTGCTTCACGGCGTCCCACAACTCGTGACCGTCTTCGGTCCAATCGAGGTGCTCGTAGAAGCCCTCGGTACGCGCGAGTTTTGACCACATCGAGCGAACCGACTGGTCGTGAGGAAGGGCGCCGGTTACCGCCTCTACCCCCGACTCGAAATCCACAAGGACGCCGTCCAAATCGACAAAGAGCGTGTACATCTCCTCAAAAACTACCTCGCGTCCGCCTCGCGGGCAATCTGCGAGTCTGAATCGAAGCGCTCGTGAAGCAGAGTTGCGCGGAGGCGCGTATGTTCAATTGGAGGCGCGTATGGTATTCTGGAAGGGAATGCGAATCGTAGATATCATTGCAAAAAAACGAGATGGCGGCGAGCTCTCGCTGGAAGAAATCAAGAGTTTGGTCGATGGGTACGTCGATGGATCGGTACCTGAGTATCAAGTATCGGCGTGGCTCATGGCGGTCTTCTTCCGTGGCATGACCGGAGCCGAGGCTGGCGCGCTCACACGCGCGATGATCGACTCTGGTAAGACCATGGACCTTAGCGGCCTCTCAGGGCCTTTGGTCGATAAGCACTCAACCGGTGGCGTCGGCGACAAAGTGTCGCTTATCCTCGCGCCGATCGTCGCAGCGTGTGGGGTGCAAATCCCGATGATGAGCGGCCGCGCACTTGGTCACACCGGAGGAACGCTCGACAAACTCGAAAGCATCACCGGATTCTCCACGGCCATGGACAACAAGCGCTTTGCCGAGATCATCGACTCGTGCGGCTTTGCGATGACTGGTCAGAGCAAGGATATCGTGCCGGCCGATCGCTTGCTGTACGCGTTGCGTGACGTGACGGCCACCGTCGAGTCGATTCCGCTCATTACCGCGAGCATCATGAGCAAGAAGTTTGCCGAAGGCGCAGAGTCGCTCATCTTTGATGTAAAGACTGGGGCCGGTGCGTTTATGAAGAGTGAGGACGATGCGCGTCAACTGGCCGAATCACTGCTCGAAACAGGGAAGAGCCTTGGCCGTGGCGTTGTAACCGTGCTCACCAATATGGATGAACCGCTTGGCTCGATGGTTGGCAACTTTCTCGAGGTCGAGGAGTCGGCGTATTGCCTCATGGGCCCGCGTGCCCCCGAGGAGTTTGTCTACCCGGAGGACCTCATGGAGGTCACCCTCCGGCTCTCGGCTTGGATGCTCGTGGCCGCAACGAAGGCGCGCGACGTGGAAGAGGGTGAGGCTAAGTGTCGAGAGGTCATCGAAAATGGCGATGCATACAAGGTATTTCTCGAAAACGTGAAGCTTCAGGGAGGAGATGTCGAGAAACTCGAGCGTGACCTCGGCACACGCCGGGCGAAGCACAGTCACGACATCGAAACTCCGCGGGCCGGAACGGTTGCGGCTATAAACGCCTACGAGGTTGGGATGGCAGGCGTCGCGCTCGGTGTTGGTCGAAACAAGACTGAGGACGACGTTCTTCCTGATGTCGGGGTGGAGATCTTCAAAAAGATTGGCTCCGAGGTCGGCATCGGCGAAGCGCTTTGCCGCATCTACGGTGAGAGCGAAGAGGCCGTGCAGACGGCAGCCAAACGGGTGCGGGAGGCGTTTGAGATTGCCGACTCTGCAACACGGCCCGAGACCCTCATTGTCGACGAGCGAACGGCTCTATGAGATGGATCAAAAAAGACATCGACTCGGCAACGGTAAAGGAGTTTGCCAAAGCATTCGATCTCGACCTGCTGACGGCGGCTATCTTCGTCCGCCGCAATCTCATCGACCCATCGATCGTTAAGTTCTTCCTTGAGGACGATTTGCGCTACTTGCACAATCCGTTTCTCTTCGAAGAGATGACCGATGCGGTGCAACGCGTTCAACAGGCGGCGAGCGAGGGCGAACGCGTCATGGTCTTTGGTGATCGGGATGTCGATGGCATAACGAGCACCGTGCTCATGACCGAAGCGCTCCGGAATCTCGGCCTCGAGGTAAACTGGGGCGTACCGATGGGAGACGATCCCTATGGTCTCACGAACGAGGTGATCGACCGTTGCATCGAGGGCGATATCACGCTGCTGATCGCTGTAGACTGCGGCACCTCAAATGACGCGGAGATCACCTACGCCGCCGAACAGGGTATCGACACAATTGTCATCGATCACCACAACCCGCAAGAGGTGCGACCGCCTGCGGTAGCGATCATCAACCCAAAAATGCCCGACTCAGGCTATCCGTTCGAGGGCCTCTGCGCATGCGGTCTCGTGAGTAAGGTGCGCTTTGCGCTCGGTTTTTCAAACTCCGATTTCTTCAACCAACCGCTCTGCCTCCTCAACGTACGCCCCGGCAATGACTCGCTCATCCTTGATGCTGTCAAGATCGAGAATCTCGTAGAGATTGACAGGATCTCCGAAAGCATCGTGCCCGGTGTCATCGACGTCGAGCAGAGCAGGCTTGGCCGATTCTTGCAGGGCGTGGCGATCCTGGTTTACGACGAGGCGGCCCAGAAGAGACTCTTGCGCCAGGCCTTTGGAGCCGGCGTCGAGGTGCAAGTCGTGGACGTGGCTCCCGAGATGTGGAAGATGTTTCCCACGCTTTCAGGAAAGAGCTTGCTTCGGCTGCAAAGCGAATCTCGTCTCTCACGCTACACCGGACGTGAGCCGTCGGAAATCGACGTCTTTGTTAGCCTGTTTACGACATTTGTGCACCGAAAGGAGACAGCCGTCGCCGAAGATCTCGAGTCGTGTCTCGACCTGGTTGCGCTCGGAACCCTCGCCGACATGATGCCGCTCCTCGACGAGAACCGGGTCATGGTGCGTCAGGGACTCAGGCGAATGAGCAGTGCGCCGCGGCCCGGTCTGCGCGCGCTCCTTGAGCGACAGCGATTGCTTGGCAAGAACATCGAGTCCCGCGACATCGGCTGGTCTATCTCGCCGGTGATCAACGCGTCAGGGAGGATGGGCGAACCGAACAAAGCAGTCGAGCTGCTGCTCTCCACCGATGCGACCGAGCGTGAGGGACTTGCCGACTACATCGTCGATCTCAATCAAAAGCGACGACAGGTGGGCGAGACGGCCTGGCAACAGGTGCAGCAGCAGGCTCGCGAGAGCTACGAGGAGCACGGAGGGCGATTTCTCATCGTCCATCATCCAGAGATCCACCGCGGCGTCACGGGAATTATCGCCGGGCGACTCGCTCGTCAGTACAAGGCTCCCGCGGCCGTAGTGAGCGTCCTCGATAACAAGGCTGTCGGAAGTGTACGCTCGGCCCGTGGGATGGTCGTTACCGACCTGCTCGCGAACCTCGATGACCTGCTCGACGACTGGGGCGGTCACGACGCTGCCGGTGGATTTCATCTGCAGGTCGATGGGGTAGAGGATCTCAAACGGCGTCTGCTCGAACTCATCCCAACGGTTGCTCTCGAAGATGAGGCTGATGAGGACACCGAGATCGACGCGGAACTCCCTCTTTCCTACCTAACCCCGAAGGTGCTCGATATTGTCGCCCGGTTCTCACCCTTTGGACAGGAGAATCTACCTCTTCTCTTTCTTGCGCGAGGCCTCGTGATTAGCGACATCGCCTTTATTGGAAAGGAGCAGCAGCACATCAAGCTCACCCTCGATGCCGGAAGCGGGCGTTGGCCCGCGGTATACTGGGGTGCGGCAGCCAGGGTGGGCGTGGATTTCGGGAACGGCGACACCGTCGAAGCCGTCTTTCACCTCGAACGGAACTTTTTCCAGGGAACCGAAACGCCACGAATGGCCGTTGTCGACCTCAGGAGGGCGTAGCTGCGAACCGGAATCATTCTCGCCATTGCCGGACTCATCCTACTACCTGCATTGCCGGCGAGCGGCTCAGACTATCAGAGCTTCACCCGCTTCTCGGCACCAGTCGAGAGCGGACGACCGACCTGGATCGAGCGGAAGGGAACGGTCCAAGGAGCGCCGAGCGTCAGGCTCCCGGCCACGGCGGTTCCCGGGGGCACGCTTCCCATCTTTCTGACCCGCGTACCAGGCGAGTCCTTCGAAGAGCGCTACGAGTCGTTCGAGCTTCGTTCGCTCGCCGGCATCATAATCACTCGTGCATTTCCAATCCCCTTCCGTCTCGGACGCGGCTTCGAGCTCACGGCCTACCTCGTTGCAATCGACAGCACCGTTAGTCCCGGCCGCTATGAGGTAGCTGCTGTCCGCGGCGATGGCCGTCGCGAGTCGGTGGTAACGATCAGCGTAGTGCCGTACGAGTTTCGAAACCAGGAAATCGTACTCAATCGGACCCTCACGCGTCTGCGCGCCGAACCCGATCCGGAGAAAACTCGCCAGACGCGAGTTCTCACTGAGCTAATCCTTTCTCGCGACCCGGCGGCCCTTTACCATTACGGCCCGCTTGTCTGGCCGCTGCCCGAGGGAACCCGAGAAACCTCACTTTTTGGCGACCGCAGAATTTACCTCTACGACGACGGGAGCAGAGCACGCACAATTCACGTGGGACTCGATCTCGCAGCTCCCACCGGTACGGATGTCGTCAGTGCGGGGCGAGGGATCGTTCGTATGGCAACCTTTCGCATCATCACCGGCGGAACCGTCGTGATCGAGCATCTTCCGGGCATCTACTCGCTCTATTATCACCTCCATGACATCTCGGTCGCGGCAGGGGCCGTCGTCGAAGCGGGCGAGTCTATCGGCACAGTTGGCTCGACGGGTCTTTCAACGGGTGCGCATTTGCATTGGGAAGTCCGGGTTGGCGGCGTCCCCGTCTCTCCGAAGCCGCTCACCGTGACCCCGCTGCTCACGCTTCCTCAGCTAGTTGACACCGAGCCCGATATTTGAGAGCTTTGGGAGTATCTCAAAGAAGGGAGGTGATTTCTATCGCCTTTGTGAAAGTAGACGACGGTGAAAACCTCGAAAAGGCTATCAAACGATTCAAGCGAATGGTAGAAAAAGAGGGCATTATTCGCGAGTGGAAGAAGCGCGAGTACTACGAAAAGCCGTCCACGATCCGAAACCGCAAGCGTAAGAGCTTGGAGCGGAAGATTCAAAAGAAAATCCGCAAAGCTCAGCAGTCGAAGAGCTACTAATCGTCTCCGGCTTTGAAGAGAGGGCGCTTTGTGAAGAAGGCGCCCTTTTTTTGTGAACATGAATAGAGGTCTCCGAAATCCTGTCTCGCCCGCAGCGACTGCTCTCGACCACGTTCTTCGAATCGAGGGTCCTCTTCACCGAATGAGGCTGAAGGAGACTGGAAGGCTGGAGATCGCACGAGAACTCGTCGAGGCGGGCCTTGCCGCGGAGCTCGAGGATGGCCACGTTGTGTCGATTGACTGGGTCGCCGGCGCGTTCGATCGAATTCTCGATACACTCCCCTGTGACCACAAGACAGTCGCGAAGACTCTGGAACTCTCGAACGGCTTATCTCGGGCACTGCTTGCCCATCTCGTTCGCGACGGGATGATTAAGCGGTCTGAAGGGCGGTTTTCGATAGCCTCGGCAAAGGCCTCCCGTGGGTAGTGTCATGAAGCTTGGGGATAGCCGTGGAACAAACCCTCGCTACGGAAAGAGTTGCTTAGATTGTGACCGACCTAAGACATCGACGTCGGTAAATCTTTTCCGGCGGGTGAAATGGCCCAAAGCTTTCCCCAGGCTCCGTGACACTCTCTTCGGGCTGACGTTGCTTCTTGTTTCATCCTGCTCCGGGGCACAACCAGAAATCCTCTTCACAGACTGGCAGCTCATCTCGCAACGCAGGCCCGACGACGCTGTGCCCACCGAACACCTACGCCTGTTCGTGGCCGTCTCGGATGCAGACGGCGTCAGCGACATCGAACGCATACTCGTTGTTCATGAGGCAAGTGAGCTCTACTGGGAGTTGACTCAGGAGAACTGGGTGCAGCTTGAGTACGGGGGAGACGAGTGGATCGGTGCCCACGAGATCCGTGTGCCGGCTGGTAGCGGCGAGATGCTCAGAGGCAGGTACTCGGTGGAGGTCTACGACGCTGCGCAGGGGGTTGCAACCGATTCGTTCTTCGTGAACCTCCCTCGGGCAGAGGCGAGTGATGCTGCCGCCGTGGAACTCAGGAACGTGCCCGTGCCAACCCTTGTCGCGCCTGATGGGGCGATCATGCGCGCCTACGGTTCTACGGGCGAGGTTCTTTTCCAAGAGTCTCTGTCGGCTGGTCCTCTCGGCGATTCTGTTCTCGAGAGGTTGCGAAGTGAACCGGGGTCAGTCTTCTACCTCGAGCGAAGGTTGCCTTCGGGGTCACAGCTTGTCGTCGGTCCATTCGCGACGAGCTCGCTCGAATAGCCTCGGCCGCAGAGACCAACCGGATCAGCGACCTGATTACTCGATGATTTCCCCACGCGCGATCTTTTTCTGCCGCTCTTTTTCCTCGCGCCGGCGTTTGAAGAATGCGCGGATTCGTTGCAGTATCGACTGCCCGAACCGCTCTGACAGGTCGGTCGCCGCCTGTTCAAGAGAAAAATCCGCTCCGTACTTTCGCTTTAGTTCGTCCCAGTGTTTGACCAACCAAACGTAGAGGTCGGCTTCGGTTCTGCCTGGGAACCGGCCCAGGATCTTCTGCTCGCGAATGGTCTCGACGATTGGCATCAACACGTTGTGATACCAAGAACGCATCGCGGCCTCGAAAGGGAGTTCTTCCTGTTGGCTTTGATTGATGTAGTACTTGTGGCCGTAGATGTGCTGGAGCACCTCGTCGTAACGGCCCGTGGCGGTAAAGACGAGGTCGTACTCCGGAAATATCTTGTCGAAGCGGGTTTTCTTGTAGAACTGCTTCTGTTCGTACTCGATGACTGCCTGCTTGAGATTCTCGCGGGTAAGG
>JBMCTC010000076.1:0-11615 GCA_048624115.1 Spirochaetota bacterium | reverse complement strand
CTGGTTCCTGCTCCGGCTCCGAGGCCATTTCGACGACAGGTTCCGGCTCAGGAGGCAAGAGATATGAAGGTAGTGCACCGATCACCGCCTCGAGCTCTGCTTGCAGCGGCGCAAAGGTACTGAGGAGGTCGAGAGGCTCCACAAGAGTCGATGAAGGCGGGCGAATGCTCCAGTAGCTCGATAACCCTTGCGGTATCGTGCCGGGCTGGGCCACGGAATTAACACCGCGCCGTGTGACGATTTCCCCCGAAGCGAGTCCGACCGCTTCTTCATCTGTCGCCGCGCTCGCAGAATCCTCAGGATAGACCAAAGCGCTACCGTCGAGTGCATACGCGCGTGCCACGATCTCTCCGGTTTCGATATCGACGAGCTGATCAAGACCAAAGCTACCCTCTTCCGATGCAACTGTCGCCGCGATGCCACGTACGACGAGCCGCGCCGCAGCGTCGGTGGAAACATCCCCGCGGACGCGACCGAACTGGAGCGTGACCTCGGTTTCCTGCGTGGTGATCCGGTCGATCAAGACACTGCTGTTTTCACCAAGCGTGAGTCGGCTAAGGGAGGGATATGTTACCAGCTCAACGGTAGTCGACCCGTCGGTCGTAACCTGGTCGCCTGCGACAATCACACGGGGGATTTGCGGATCATCGATCCGGACGCTGCGGCCGGATCGAATAACGAGCGTGCCGGAAGTGTCGGCCGTGTAGAGCAGCGCGAAGGCGGGTTCAGATTCGCTCGGCTGAGCGGAGAGTAGCGCCGCGAAAGCGATGAGCGCTGCAATCAACAAGCCTTTCATAGGCTCAGGATAATGCAACGAGGGCGTCGCAACAACGAGTAAATCAAGCTATAGTTGAGCACATAATGGGTTTGGAGATAGAGGGAAAGCAGATCCTCATCATGGGACTGGGCGCCCACGGTGGCGGGGCTGCCTCGGCGCGCTTTTTCTGCGAGCACGGGGCGAGCGTTGTCGTGACCGATCTGCGTAATGAGACGGAGCTCGCCCCGAGTCTCCAAGCGTTATCGGATTGCGATATTCAATATCGGCTGGGAACGCATCGAGAAGATGACTTTCGGACGGCCGACGTGGTAATCAAAAACCCTGCGGTTCCGCGCACCTCGCCCTTTCTAAGACTCGCAACACGCATCGAGACCGACATCTCCGTGTTTTTGTCGATCCATGGCGGACACGTTTTCGGCGTCACCGGCACCAAGGGCAAGTCCTCCACAGCCTCGGCGCTGCACCACCTCGTTCATGCCGCTCACCCATCGGCCCGGCTCGGCGGCAACATCACGATCAGTCCGCTGAGCTTCTGCCGTGAACTCACAGGAGAAGAGATCGTTGTTCTCGAATTATCGTCCTTTCAACTCGGCGACCTTCGAATGACCGAGAGTTGGATGGCGAACGAGCTCACCCCATTTACCGTTGCCGTAGTCACAAACCTGCTTCCCGATCATCAGGACTATTACGATTCAATGGAATCGTACGCAGCAGACAAGGCGATTATCTTTGAGCGCCAACCACCGCAGGGGTGGGTTGTCCTCGCGGGCAGCGACCCCTACTCTGCGGCGTACGCCCCACCCCACCCCGAGCACGTGATTCGAACCGCCGGAAATTATGGGTCGGGCGATCGACGATTTGCCGATTTGCTGCCCGAGAAGCTCCTGGTGCCCGGCACACACATGAGGCACAACCTTCATACGGCCGCCGTAGCAGCGTCGTTGTACGGTATGGATTCACAAGCGATACGAGCCGCGGCAGCAAGCTACACCGGAATCCCCCACCGCCTCGAGTTGGTGCGTACAATCGACAACGTGCTTTACATTAACGACTCGGCTGCAACGATTCAGGAGGCGACACTCGCGGCGGTCTCCTCGCTCGACAGACCGGTACACATCATTGCAGGAGGCAGTGACAAAGGCCTTCCGCTCGACAGATTCGTGGAAATCGCGCGAAAGGCCGCGTCGGTCACGCTGCTGCACGGCACGGCAACCGAGAAGATCGTCGCTCTGTTCGAGCGATCGAGCGCCTCGTTCTCGGGTCCTCATGCATCGCTGCGAGCCGCGCTCGAGGCAGCTCGTCAACAGGCGCAGGCAGGAGATGCGGTCTTGCTCTCGCCGGGTTGCGCCTCTTTTGGCATGTTTCGCAACGAGTTTGATCGCGGTGATCAATTTCGCGAGCTTGTAAAGAATATCTATTGACAAGAACAAGAGAGGGCAAAGTGAAGTACCCATCAGAGTTTATAGCTGCTATCCCCAAGAATGACCTCCATGTCCACCTCGATGGTAGTCTCCGTCTTGAAACACTCATCGAGCTTGCGGCCGATCAAGGCGTCGAGCTCCCGGCCGAGACTCCCGAAGGCTTGAGGGAGAAGGTGTTCAAGCCCTCTTACAAAGATCTCAATGAGTATCTGAAAGGCTTTGCCTACACCTGTAAGGTTATGCAAGATCGCGCGAGCCTCGAGCGAATAGCCTACGAGCTGGCAGAGGACAATATCAACGAGGGTGTTCGGTACATGGAGGTGCGCTTCGCGCCGCAGCTGCATATCTCCGCAGATCTGAACTTCAAGGATGTGATGATAGCGGTGGACAACGGCTTACGCCGAGCGCGAGACGAGTTCAACAGCAAACTCGGTGCCGACGATCCACAGTTCGAGTACGGAATCATCGTTACCGCGATGCGATTCTTTACGCCTGCATTCAGCAGGTACTACAGCGATCTTGCAAGTGTCCATCAGTACTCATCCGATGATGAGCTGATCAAGATGGCCTCGCTCGAGCTCGCGAAAGCGGCAGTTGACCTGAAGAACAATAGTGATATTCAAGTTGTTGCCTTTGACCTTGCCGGAAGCGAGTACGGCTATCCCGCGAGTGCGCACCAGGAAGCTTACGACTACGTGCAGAGTCACTTCCTGAACAAGACCGTTCACGCCGGTGAAGCCTACGGTCCCGAGTCGATCTTCCAAGCGATCACAAAGCTGCATGCCGACCGCATCGGTCACGGGCTGCGGCTCTTTCGCCCAGATATGATTTACGATGAAGAGGTCACGGATCACGGACGCTACGTGGCCGACCTCGCAAACTACATCGCGAATAAGCGGATAACAATCGAAGTTTGTCTCACGAGCAACCTGCAGACTTGCCCGGACATCGAAACTCCCGAGGCGCACAGCCTCGGCCAGATGCTTGAAAACAATCTCAGCCTTACGATTTGCACCGACAATCGGCTCGTTAGCAACACCACGGTGACAAAAGAAATCGAGATGGCGATAGAGGCCTTTGATATCTCTCCCAAACAGCTCAAGAACATTATGATCTACGGGTTCAAGCGCGGCTTCTACTACGGTTCGTACCAGGAAAAACGCCAATTTGTGCGGCGGATCATTAACTACTACGAGGCACTCGAGGAGAAATTTGCAATCTCGGGATAGTGCTCGAGGAGTAGGGTCGATGCAAACGTCGCTTCGATGCTCTGTGCAATCCGATTGCCCAACACACTCCCGGTCGCTTTGGCGTCACGGCGCCGCGACGACCATTCCATGATGTCGAGCTCTGCCGGCTGTGCGCCATCGGGAAGATGGCGCATTTTGACATAGCCACCAACACACTGTCGATTCGAGAGACACATAGCCTGAGCGATCCGCGCAAACGTATTGATACCGGTTAGGCGGGCCGCGCGAGCAAGCTCGTACGCGACCGGGAGCCCGTCAAAGCTCAAGTGTCTGCGATCAGTGGCGCACCCCACGAGGCCTCGCGTCCGAATGCCGAGTCGTTCCGCACGCGAGCGCTTTGGGAAAACACGATCGCGCGCAAACACCCAACTGCTAAGGATCGCGGCATTTTCCTTAGCTGCACGAATCGAGCTCTCATCTCGAAGGTAGAACCCGAGGTCAAGTGCAGCTCTCGTAACCGTTGTGAGGTCTTCGCGAACGGATGCGGTACGTCCGAGTGTCTCAGGTTTGCCGAGCGCTCGCAGGAAACTGTCCGCGGAACGCTTGATAGCGGTGCGCCGCAAGGAGTTTCGCCCCTTAATCGACTCGAGCCGTACCAGCAATGAGAGCACCGAGGCTGTGGCGATCTCGCAATGCGACTCTTCCCACCAGAGGCTCTCTGGTCCGACTGAGTCAATGAGTACCGACGCTGCGTCGGAGGCCATCCGAATGAGCTTAGGCCGGTCGATTCGTGCCCCCCGGAGCTCGGCGTAGATTTCCGCCAGGTGTCTCGCAATCGTTGAGCTTGCGACAATCGAGACGTGCCCGGGCACGAACTCGCCGTCGAGGTACGATCCCCAGTGCTGGCTCTCGAGATCGAGAACATCGCAGAAAAGGCCGTTTCGGCGCCGACCCTCGAGCAACCGAGCAACGAGTTCGGTTCCCTCGTTTACGTACGCAGAACCGGACGTGCGGCGGCCCTCTTGAATGAAGACGCGCGCCGCTATCATGCTCCAATAGGGGGCTAGCGCGCTCACGACGCGCGGCGGTCTCGCCCGTTTTTCATCGTCTGCCGGCCGAATGCACTGGGCAATGTTTGCGTTGCTCTTGGCCACGTGACGATTTACATGGCGAAGCTTCTCCTCTCGAAACCGTGAAAACGTCAATGGAGGCTCACGGCTGACCGATCGCGAGCCCGTCCAGACCAGCTCGTTCGCTCGTGCGAGAACCTCGCCTGGCGTGGTGCCGTTGAGGATCAAAGTAAACGACGCGAACAGACTTTCCTTAGGTAGATGCCGCGGCGTCAGCCACTCTTCCTGCGTCGAGGTTGGCGGCGAATCTGCTGCCGCGCCGAGCGCCGTCGTGGCGATCGAGTGACTGCCCGGCATACGCGTCTGGACCGCAGCCATTCGTTCACTCTCGTAGAGATGAATGCTCGTATCGAAGACAAAAGAGTCGTCCGCCTCTACTACCAGCGCAAAGACGCGGTCTTGAGTTCCAAACGCGGCACCCGGGAACGAGAGCATTCGACTCGGCGCCGAGAATGCTGGGGCAGGCGACCGGGCAAAGAAGCTCGCATACGTGATCCCTGGAAGAACGGCAGTAGCAACCCCCTCCTCCTGCGCCCGGTAGTCAAAGAGAAGGCGATACGATCCACCGTCCGGTAGGAACCAGGTGCGTCGGATCGAAATCTGGTCGGCCGCGAGCGAGAACTCGTCTTCGATAACAACCTCGCGCCCGCCGGGGCGACCGAGCGTAACGCGCACGCGGGTGTCTTCGCGCTCCAAGAGAAGCGGGTTCAGCCAATCACCCGGTACCTCGACTTGATACGCAAGCTCGCCGAGAACTCGCATGTCGTCGCGAATGAGGACACGTTTGTTTACCTGATCACAGAGAAAGTCAATCATGGAGACAAGAGACGAATCAGTCGTACACCAATACTGTAGCTTCTTCCCGTTTGCGAGTAGCGGCCCCGGTTCGTTAACCTGACGTCGGTTGCTCTGCTGTTCCAGGCGGTGCCCCGAACGGCTCGCTGGTCCGGGTCGAGCGCAGACGCGACGAATGCAGGCCCCGAATCATTACCGACGAACGCCTCTGCGGGACCCGACGGGTCAACGTTCTGCCCCGTTGTGTAGTAGTCGGGATCGTACCGGTCAAGCGTCCACTCCCACACGTTTCCAACGAGATCGCGAATTCCAAACGGTGAGGCGTTGTCTATCGTGCGAAGACCATCTCTCACCGCACCGTCGTAAAAGCCGACAGGGGCTGTTGGTCCGCCGCTCGCGGTGAACGGCTCTACGAAATCCTCGAATGGGTCGCCACTGCGAAAGTAGTTCGCCGCTCGGCCGGTCAAGGCACCGCCCCACGGGAGAAGTCGCTCGCTTTGACCGCGGGCTGCGAACTCCCACTCCGCCTCGGTCGGCAGACGATACGCACCCTCGGCGACGCTCACGCGTACCGGGGCGCTCAGGACCCCGTTCGGATCAACAAACGCCGCCCGGCCTTCTGCGGCGCTCAAGAGCCAGGAGAACGCTCTCGCCCCGGCCCAACTCACCCCGACCGCTGGGTGATTTTCGTAGCCTTCGACAAGAACGATTGATCCCTCCTCAAAGGCGAGACCGAACTGCTCGCCGTAGTCCATCTCGATCAAGCCGAGGACTGGAATCTCCTCGTTTCCGGTGCGTATCCAGACGCCTGTCGGATCAACCTCGAACCACCCCACCCGTACACCGAACTCGATTAGTTGCAGAACTTCACTGTTCGTCAGGGGGTGTACCGTCATCTCAAAGCCATGTGTAAGCGTAATCTCCCGCACCGGCTGTTCGTCGGAACTGCCCGCCTCGAAGCCCTGGCGAAATGTAACCGACTCGCCTCGCGGAATCACAGGCAAAAAACCAAGCTCGAAATCACCGACCGAAAAACCGGCCGTCCGACTCCACGAGTACCACCTGCCCTCGTCGTTTCGAGCACGTACCTGCCACTCGTACTCGGACCCCGTCTGAAGCAGGACGGGTACCGCGGCGTACGACTCGGCGACCTCGTTCAAGGGTTGCCATGACGTAGATCCTTCAGATCGAAATCGAACTTCGTAGGCTGCCGCGCCGCCGAGCGGTTCCCACGAGAAACCGACTCGGGACCCGAGAGTCGCGGTGTCGACCGGCCACACGGCAAGAGGTGCCGCGTCTTCGAGTACTTCGAGCTCTGCCCACGATCCGCTGCGAGTGAGAAATCCTTCGCTACTAATGGCCTGTGCCGAAACCTGATACGTGCCCGCCGCGAGCGTGCGATCGATGCTCACGCTGTGTGCAGTCGTTGCAACTTCGGCGACCCGTGCACCTTGCTCAAAGACCGAGAACCTAAATGCCTCGCCTTCGTACTCCGGATCAACCTCCAAGAGCGGCGTCGAGTCCACCGTGCGGCGAAGCGAGGAGATCTCAGGAAGCGGGAGTCTGAGGTCGAGCTCCGTCTCTACGAGCGTAGCCTCAGTCATGCGTCCATCCTCGAGCTCGCCACGAACTTCGAACACGTATGTTGCACCGTCGACGAGCCCGCGCGGCAACGAAACGCTCACACTCTCCTGAGAAAGAGGCAGGCGGTACGCTCGCTCGGCGCGTGGAATCTCTGCGAGATCTACGATCTCGAGTTCCGAGTCGGAGACTCCCACTACATACGGCCCTGAAACAAGTGCAACCTCGAGCGCGACCAGCTCTCCCTCTTCGGCGAGCGCAGAGAGAATAAGCTCCGGCCTCGTGATCCGTTCAGTATCGACCGGGTTTATGAGAGTGAGTCCTATCTCGTCGGGTACGACATCGACAGACGACGAGGCGGACGCAACATCTCCTGCATCCCTATCGACCTGCTCCTCCGGTGAGTCTTGAGGGGTTGCGCAACCGGCGATGATTAAGAGTGGGATTAAGAACAGGAGGAGCCGACGCATTGAACTCAATACTACCACGGATCACTCGAGATGCGGGAGTACCCGTCCGACGATCCAATCGGCATTCACCGAGCCGGTTCTCCTCGCGACGAGCGAGCCGCTGGAATCGAAGATTAGTGTGGTCGGTGTCGAACTCACTTCATGAATCTCACCAAGCTCCCCGTTGGAATCGAGCACGATGGGGAAGCTCAGGCTGTTGTCGGCAACGTAGTCGGCAACAGCTGATGCGGAGGGCTCAGTGTAGACAAGATTGACGGCGAGGAAGAGCGCTCGTGGCTTGAGTTCGTTCCACGCTCTCTCGACCTCGGGCATCTGAGCTGTGCAGGGTCCGCACCAGGTTGCCCAGTAGACAACCACCAAAGGCGTCTCCACCTCACGCAACGATGAAGGAAGTGCAGGATCGACCCCTTCTCGATTGAGATAGACCAGTGGTGCCTCTCCGCGGGAAACAGGCGCCTCGATTGGGATCACGAGCGCGATCGTCACGAGAACGAGAGGCACGCCGAGCAAGAGCGCGACCTGCAGAGTAAGACGAGTAAGCGAGAGCTCGAGTTCGGAACGTTTGATCGCAATCGTCGCGTAGATCAACCCTGCGATCACGCCGATAACGACGCCCGGCGTACCGCCGGGGTAGTAGAGTAAACGCAGCGGGGCTTCAGCGATGAGCGAGAAGCGAGTGACAAGCGGTGTGAGCTTCCAAAGGAAGAAGCCAATCAAGACGGCAGTCGTTGCCAAATCGTTGACCGCGATGGCCGACTCCTTTTGCCTGCGCCAGAGCAGACGGGAGGCAACCTGAGCCGCAACAACACCGCCAACAATGAGCAATAGCGCCACCGGGACGTTCGCGGGACCAATCTGCAATGTGAGTGTTGCGGCGCTCATTAGCCGACGCTGCCGTCCTTTATTTTGTTCGTAGTAACGGGCTTTCCATCGGCGACGAGCGTGGAGTCGCCAACCTTGACCACGCCACCTTCGGCTCGGACGGGCATCGAGAAAAAGGTATCGATGTCGAGCTTCTTCTTCTCTTCGGCAGCGGGAAACTCGCCGGCAACGTCCGGCCGAACGATCGTCCCAGGTGCCACGTTGACGAGAAAGATCACCTCTACGACCTCTCCCTCGTCGGTCTCCTTACTTGCCGCGAGGAGCATGCCCTGGCTCTTCACACCGCGCAGCTTCGCGGGCTTGAGGTTGTCCACAACGACAATGGTCTTTCCCTTGAGTTCTTCGGCGGTGTAGTGACCGACGAGGCCACTGACAATTTGGCGCTCATTGCCCGATCCGTCGTCGAGTTGCTCAACAAACAAGCGGTCGGCGTTCGGATGTTGCTCGACCTTGGTGATTTTGGCCGCCTTGAGACGAACAAGGTGCGAAAAGCGCGCCTCGTCGGGGAGTCCCGCAAGCGGATCGTCATTTTCTGCGGCCGCGGTTGCGGTACCCGTCTTTGCGGCACCACCGGCGCTGGCGCGAGCGTCGGCGGCGGCCTTGCGTTCCGCCTGCGACCCTGAGAAGCGTTCCCGCATCGCTGCGACGGTTTCGTCGGCCAACTGTTCGAAGAGAATCTCAGGCGTTCCGACGTTCGAGATTCCATCGAGACTCCCGAGCGCATCCCACCCGAGCTCACTCACGCCGAGGAAGCCGGCGATGCGATCCGCAGTCTCGGGAATGTACGGCTTGCAGAGAATCGCGAGATCGCGTAGCAGATACACGAGATCGGTCAACAGCTGATGCGTCGTTTCAGGATCTTCCTTGCGTGTGCGCCACGGTTCGGCCGCCTGAAAGGTTCGGTTACCCAGCGAAGAGAGCGTAAACACCTTCCGGAACGCGTCGCGCAGGTTCGCCCACTCGAGATGTTCGGTAATCTCGTCCTCGATCTTCTTGACCTCGAGCCAGAAATCTTCGCTTTCCTTTCGCCTCTTTTGCGCCAGCTTGCCCTCGTAGTACCGCGAGAGGAAGGTAAGCGTGCGGTTCACGAGATTACCGAGGTTGCCAATGAGCTCGCCGTTGACCTTCTCTTGAAAATCGTTCCACGTGAAGACGTAGTCGCTCGTCTCGGGGCGATTGTAGAAGATATAGAACCTCCAGACGTCTGCGGCAATACCGGTGTCTACCGCGTCGTTTCCAAAGACGCCGATCCCCTTGCTCTTGCTGAACTTCCCCGCCTCGTAGTTGAGATACTCGGTACTCGACATGTGATGGAGCATGGTCCAGCGATCCCCGGAACCGAGCAGCGAACACGGGAATATAACCGTGTGAAATGGAATATTGTCCTTGCCGATAAACTGAAAGAGTTCGGTGTTATCCGGGTCTTTCCACCACGTCTCCCACTCATCGGTGTGATTTGCAGTAATCGAGATGTAGCCTATCGGCGCATCGAACCAAACATAAATCACCTTGTCTTTGAACTCTTCGAGCGGCACCGTGATTCCCCATTTGAGATCACGCGTAATGCTTCGCTCCTTGAGTCCGTCTCGGATCCAGGCGTTGGTCATTTGAACGGCATTCTTTGCCCATCGCCCCCGCTCGGACGCTTCCGTCATCCACTGCTCGAGCTTTGGCCTGATCGCGGGCAGGTTGATGTAGAGATGCCGCGTCTCACGCACTATCGGCGTCGAGCCGTCGATAGTGCTGCGAGGATCAATGAGATCGCTCGGATCGAGCAGTTTCCCGCAGTTCTCGCACTGATCTCCCCGAGCTTCCTCATACGAACAGTGGGGACACGTCCCGCGGACGTACCGGTCGGCAAGGAACATGTCGCTCGCCTCGCTGTAGAGTTGCTCTATGGTATGCTCGGTTATGAAACCGTTCTCGTGGAGTTTCAGAAAGATCTCCTGGGTGATCTTTGTGTGCCACTCCGTGCTCGTTCGCCCGAACCGATCGAAGCTGATGTTGAACCACTTGTAGATCTCGCTGTGAACCTCGTAGTAGCGCCTGCAGAGTTCTTCAGGTGAGATTCCCTCTTCTCGAGCACGCGTTTCGGTGGCGGTGCCGTACTCATCGGTGCCGCACACGTAGAGCGTCTCATATCCGCGCATCCGGCAAAAACGAGCAAAGACGTCGGCAGAGAGAACCTGAATGAGGTTGCCGAGATGAGGGATGTTGTTCACGTAGGGAAGCGCGGATGTAATGAGTCGCTTTTTCATGAGCCAAACTATAGAAGCAGGCCAAGCCGAGGTCAACTCGCGACCGACGCCCTTCGGCCGCTATGCGAACGTGACCACCTCGCGTGAACCCGCGGCCACACGATGAGACGTACCCTGTGAGAAAAAGACAAAGTCGCCATCGTTCGTCTCATCTGCAGATATGGTCAATCGGTCACGCGTGAGTTCGATTTGTGCGCGTCGGCCCTGATAGATGAACGGGTATCGCATCGACTTCCAGTCCGGAGGCAAATGCGGATTAATCTCGAGACCTTTCTTGGTGACAAAGGTCCCGGCAAAGCCGTGGACGGCGATCTGCCATGAAACACCGCAGGCCGCGGTATGAATTCCACCGATGAAGGTTCCACCTGAGATCGCCTTGTTCGTATTCAAGAGATCGATCGAGAGAGAGTTCATGAAGTAGCGATACGCTTCCTTCAGGTCGCCGATCCACGCGGCAACCATCGAGTAGACCGAGTGGCTGAGCGACGATCCGTGTTGGGTACGCGGCTCGTAGTAGTCGTAGTTCGCCCGCATTACCTCGGTAGAGTACGCGTGCGGGTGGAGCGCAAAGAGCTGCGTCACATCGGCCTGCTTTGAGACCTGCGTCTCTACGGCAATGCCGTTTGGCCATCCCCAGTACTCGCTCTTGTCCTGGAGACGTTTGGCGAGTTCGTTGGGCTCGATGTCTTCCAGTGAGAAAAACCCTCGGAACTGCTCGATTAGCTTCGTCTCCTCATCAGGCTCAGGAACGAAGATCCGCTCGGCCATGTCGGCCCACAGGTCGAGCTCATCACCATCTATCCCGAGCTTCGCAAAGAGCTCGTCGAGCCGATTCGGAGCGCGTTCGCGCAGTAACTCGATGAGCTCGCCGGTAACTCGAGCGACGTAGCGCGCCTGAAAGTTTGTAAAGAAGTTGTTATCGACGTTCTCGTGATACTCGTCCGGACCGAGAAGTCGAATGAACTCGTAGTGACCTTTGGTCTTTTTGTAGTAGGCGTGACTTGCGAGAAAGCGCATCACCTCAAACACGACCTCTGCGCCGTACTCGGATAGGAACTCCCAATCGCCGGTAGCCTGGTAGTATTTCCAAACGGTGTACGCAACATCGGG
>JBMCTC010000075.1:0-11624 GCA_048624115.1 Spirochaetota bacterium | reverse complement strand
GAAGATCAAGAGCTGAACCGGCCCGGAGCGTCACCGTTCGGGTGACAGTGTGACCATCGTGGCGTTAGGTCACGGCTGTTTTCGCCGTAGTGCGGTTTTGCGGGTTGGCGATATCTGCATAGTCTGGGATCGGTGGAAGCACGACATCGGCGTGGTGCTCGAGACAGACATCAGCCATGACGTATTCAGAGCTCCGTTGGCGAGTATGCGACCGCCGGCGGTTGGGACGAACGCGGTCAAAGGTGTGTTTCACCTCTTAGACCTCCTCATCACAGGTACCGGCGGCTACCGGATGTGGCACAGCCCAAAAGCCCTAAACTCCCGTGATGCAGGACACATTCACGGTTCCGACCGATCAGGCTGTACCTCAATGTGGAGGACTTTGCACCCTGGCTAAAGGAGTGCTGTCTTCACCTTCGACGGCAAAGAGCGCTTGTTCTACGAGCTGTCTACAACAGGCGTCGCCTGCCGCCGAGCAATCATCCACTTCGATGCGCTGATCTCAGGTTCTGACAAGGAGGCACTGGGTGCCTCGATCCCCGGAGAGGCTCCAACTGATAGAGACAGTAGCTACACGATCCAGCCGATCGAGAACGGCTTTGTGTTCCGCTTCCGACTTCTGCACGGTTTCGGGCGCAGCTTCTACGCAATCTCAAGCGCAAGCGCAATTACGCGCGGGCGTTACGACGAGCGAAGCTCAACCCGGCCAGTGCCTTCAAGAACCGTGGCCCGCCTCCTACTCGGTCTTCTCTTGCGTGAGGGATGCGCAGGACCGCCCCGGGACACCGGGGCGGGTCGCCGGCTTCGGCGACCGGAGGGCTCTGCCCGGAGTCCGGAGCAAGCCCGACCCCGGCGCCAACGGCGACGGGGGCACGCCCAATTCTATTCCTTAGTCAGGCTATTGGCGAGCCGCCGGCTCGATCAGGCGCACCACCGTCTCGGGTGTGCCCGGGGGCCCTCTCGTGACGTGCGACTCGACAAACAGACCGTCGGAAGCGCGAAACCAGTAGTCCGAGCTCCAGATAATCGCACCGATTCCCGGCAGGCCGATGCGAACACGGCGGACTGTGGTAGGGACACCCGCGACGGTGCGTTCCTCGGTCCCGAGCAGTCGCGCCTGGAGTACCCGCGGCTCGAGGTTGTCCGGCTGTACGACCGTAAACCGGAGCCGATCGCGCTCGTCTCCGCCAAGCACAAACCGCCGCAACGAGCGCTCGATCGACTGAAGCCATGGTTCGGCGTCAAGCTCATGCTGCGCGACCGTTCGCTCGCCCTCGATCACTCCCGTCACCGCCACGCTGCCGTTTTCTCGATTCGCGGTAACCTCGCTCCGGCCTGAGCCGGCCTCGAAGCGCCACGACTGGGTCACCAGTTCGCCGGCCGCCGGCCCCGCGGTCGCCGGCCCTTCCGCCGCAGGCCCCTCGGCTACGAGCACGAGGTGGCGGTCGCCGGTAGAGCTCGTTGACTCGAGCAAAAGACCGCCGGGTACGTTCCACTCGCGCGCGACGAGTTCGATGCGCTCGCCGGAGGTTACCTCCTCGTAGCGAACCTCGACGAGGGGCGGTCTGTCGGGTGGTTGCATCATAAGCTCCTGTGAGAACAACGCCCCGCAGGAGAACATAAGGCCTATCGCCACGCTCAGCCGGGCCGTCCGTAATGGTTTTGGTTGCTTCATCATGCCCAACATACTGCCGGAGCAACAAGGCGGAGAAGATCGACCGAACTGTCCGGCGAGCTGCTGGACATCAACCTCCGGGAGCCGTAGCCTGAAGCTATGGAACTCGAGGGAACCGCGTTTATTGTCATGACGGGCATCGCAGCGGGGCTTTTCGCCCTGATGCACATCTTTATCGGCAGGCTCGCTTTTATCGACGTACTGCCGCGAAGCCGATGGCTCTCCGTGGCCGGCGGGATAGCAGTTGCCTATGTCTTTCTGCGCATCCTGCCCGAGCTCAGCACCCATCAAGAGACGTTCGCCAACGGCCTTGGCGTCCCAGCTCAGACGGCGGAATCGTGGGTCTACCTTGTCGCGTTTGCGGGACTTGCCGTCTTTTACGGACTGGAACGTGCCGCCAAGCTCTCGCGTCAGTCGGGCGGCGAAGAGCTTGTCCAGAGCGAGTTGCTCTGGCTACACCTCTTCGCCTTCGCGATCTACAATGTGGTCATCGGATACTTGCTACTTCACCGAGATGACCCAGGGTTTTGGTCGCTCATCATTTATATGGTGGCAATTCTGCTGCACTTCATGACCAGCGACTACGGACTGCGGCAGGATCAGAAGGGACTCTACGACCGCTTTGGACGCTGGATTATAGCCGCCGCCGTTATCGCAGGCTGGGCTATCGGCGTGTTCGCCTCGTTGCCGCAGCTCGTTGTGGGGTTTCTCTTTGCCTTTGTCGCCGGAGGCATCATGCTCAACGTGCTCAAGGAAGAGCTTCCCGAAGAGCGAAAGAGCAAGTTCTGGCCCTTTGCCTTTGGCGGCGTCTCGTATTCAGTCTTGTTATTGCTGATATAAGATTTCGACCTTGCCCGCGTGCACCTCACAGGGCCCCACTGGGCGCGTCCAAGCCTCTCGGCTTGGACCACGCTATCCGCGGCTCCGGCGCCTGCCCCGGGCGCTACTTCGTGCGCGCCCGGGCGCCTACGGTCCTCGCTTCGCTCGGACGGCGGCCTACCGGCCGCCCCGCTCCTATCGTTCGCGCGAAGATTACTCCGCCCTCACGAAGAGCACATTCTGAATCGGCTCGTCGGTCACCACGACCAAGGGCCTACCGGGAGCGAACCGTTGGAGAGCCCCGCCGCTCGCGAGTCTCTTCACCGCCGAGTAGATAATGGCAAGCAGCGGCCCGGTTACGGTCTGGTCGGCGCTAAACTCTTGCATCGGATCGCTTGGAGTTAGCCCAAGGCTGCGGATTCGCCCGAGACCCCCTACCGCCGTTCGCGCGCACTCTTCGAACTCCTCGACCTCGAACGGAATCTCCTGAATGTTCACGCGGCGTGCAACGCCGATGCTGAGGTTCTCGGCGTCGGTCAGCCACTCGAGCGCGGAACGCTCGCCGTCTGCAAGCCTCATGACAACAAAGACCGGGCCGGTCGCGGCGAGCTTTCCCTCGAGTGAGGCAATCGCCTCGCCGAGCGATCCGGCAAGCTCGGCACCGGCCGTTTCGAGCTCATCATCGGTAAGGGCTAGATCCTCGCGCGAGAGTCCAAAGCTCCGCATCGGCTGGAAAGCGACATGGCGAACGTAGCAGGCGATGTGGGCCTCGATCGACCCAGGCGAAAAGTGCAGGTGAGCAAGCTGACTCAACGAGAGTTCCGGGTCCGGCTCGGTGGTGTTTTTCCGGCTTTGGTGATTCTGTGCAAGAAGCACCGCCGCGTCATGCGCAACCGCCGTCCGCCCGCCTTCTCTCGTCAGCCTGACCACTGCGTCAAACAGACAGTGCTCCTTGTCGCACCAGGTTCGCTCGACTTGGTAGGCATAGGAGCTAATCGCCTGAAGGCCCGCTTCTACGTCATTCGCCTCGGCGTAGCAGGTAAGGACGGCGGGAAGCAAGCGGGGCGGCAGCGAGGTATCGCCGAGGAGGGAGCGGTGCCGCTCCCAGAGCGCCACCGCCTCGTCGGTCTTGCCCGTTGCTGCGAGCGCGTCAAAGAGGAACGGGAGCAGCACCTTCGTCGATCTATCCTCCCACTTCGCCGGATCGGAGAAGAGTGTGCCCATCCGCTTGGCAATACTTGCGTACGAGCCCGAGGCGGCCTCTGCTGTTGTGAGTCTCAGGTTCGCGTCGGGGACTGTAGCCGCGCGATCGCGAAGCTCGGCAAGCTCGTCGTCGGGCAAAGCCCCGGCTGCAGCCAAGAGGTAGGCTTGGGCCTCCTTGCAGGCGGTCTCGGCCGCCACCGAGACTTCTGCCACCGCGCGGCGTTCCCGCTCGCTGAGATTCGAAAGCGCGATCTTCCAGCTCGCTTCGTCGAGTCTCGCACCGGCGTGCGCGAGCAGCATCGCCACTTCCACGTTGTGATGGTACATCGCCTCCGCGATCGGTGTTCGTCCCTCCGCGGCTCTCTCGAGGGAAGCCCCGTGAGCGATCAGGGCGCGGCACGCCGGGGCAAGGTCGTTTCCCGCCGCAAGCCAGAGCGGCGAGCGACCTCCGTGGTCGATCGCATTTACCTCGGCGCCCGAGGCAATAAGTGCCTCGACTTGCTCCTCCGTCGGTGCGCCTGGGAAAACAAGAGATGAGTCTGCGTAAGCGGAACCAACGGCGTCCAGCAACTGCTCGGTAGGTGTGTCGCCCTGCCACTGCCCGCGTGCGGCTCTCCAGTCGGCGCCGAGCCGGGCGAGCTCCTCGTTCACCTCTTCGGCAAGCGTGGGCGAGACCGCATCGCGAGAGTGCCGCGAGTCCTGCGACGACGGATCCGGGGAATCGCCGAACAACTCCCACGCCTGCGTGCGAATCGACTCGGCAAGGTGCGGCGCCCCGAGCCTCTCGAGGTAGGGACCGTCCTCCCACGTTTCTGCGAGCTCGTCTTCGAGCATCGCTTGGGCGTCTTCACGATCGTAGGCGTCGCGGGCCATTCGCACGAGAAACGCAGCGACCGCATCGCTAAACGGCTTCTGGAGATCGGCACGCTCACCGAGACTCAGGCTCGCCGCGTACTCGTCGAGGTCTTCGAGCCCGTGCTGGCCGCGACAGACCGTCGCTCGAGCGGCAACGAGCCGCACGGTTGTCTCGTTGTAGCCGAGGTGTTCAACCACGCACTGCATGTGGTAGCCCTCGAGCACTTCGTGATCCAGGTCCATCTGAGCAATGTGGTCGATCGCGCGATCAACCTCTTCGGGCGCATGGATCACGAGCGCGAGTGCTGCAAAGATCCCGGCCCCGGACTCGTCGTAGGTGTACCCCTTGCTCCACTCGATGTAGCGCTTGATTGCCTGGTGCAGCTCCGGATGCCGCGCCGCCGCATCGAAGAATGCGCTTCGTCCATCGCCGTCGTCCCCGCACCAGGCGGCCCGTGCGAAAGGCGCAAATCTGCCGTCCTCAACTCGACCGCACTGATAGTCAATGAGCTCTCGTTCCCGATCCCACTCATTCAACTCGGAAAGCCCGCGTGCCAGACTCTCCCGATCGTCCAGATCCACTACGATTCTCACCGGCGCTCCTCCATCCGAGCTATTCTATGCCGCCGGGATCAGGTGTCAATCGCTGCCGTAACAGCCATTAGTTGTCGTTGTTAATCCGCCGTTTGACCGAGAACAGAATCGGTTGAAAGTACTTGGGCCAGAACTGATGTGCATTTTGGTTGGCTGATTCAAAATCAACATGAATACTCGAGACATCATTCTGATTACACCAATCAAATCTGTTCTTACCAGGTCCATTTTCTCGAGTCTTACCATCGTCTTCCGCCTTTTTTCGTTTGCTCCCTCACCCTCTGTTGGTCGTGCAGACGCAGGTCGGACTCACGGAAGCCGCGCCCGGTACGCGCGGGGAGACGAACCAACCACGCGCTTGAAGCAGCGGGAGAAGTACTGCGGGTCGCAGAAGCCGAGAGCATCGGCAATCGCCTGGTCGCTCATCTCCGTCCGCTGCATCATGGCGCACGCTTTGCCGATGATGCGCCGGTTTCTGTAGGTGACCGGCGAGAAACCGAGCTGCTCACGGAATCGCCTGCGTAGCGTCACCGTCGAGACCTCGAGTTCGTCAGCAACCTCATCCCAGTCCACGGAGCCCATGATTGTCTTGTCGATCAGTCGGCTCGCCCGTTGAATCCATTCCGAGCGCCCGGGGGCAGCCGAGCTCTGCTCCGTTGACCGGAGGGCATCCGCGAGAAACTCCTGCGTTCTCGTAACCTCGACGAGCGCGGCAGACTCCGTCGACGCCTCTGGTTCAATGATTCGAGTCAGTCGCTCGGCCCAGGTGTCGGGGTCACCGAGTCTGATCCGTACGTGCTCTGTGTTGATGACGCCTGCACCGTACCAGCTATCGAACACCGGACCGTCAAACACAATAAAGAGCTCATGTGAAACGTCTCCGGGATGCGGGCCGTACTTATGCCCGATATCCGGAAAGACGAGCGTCATGTCTCCCGGCTTTAGTTCGAACCGATTTCCCTGATCATCCTCGTAGTCACCGCGTCCCTTTACCAAAAGCACAACCGCATAGTGTCCGAAATAGCGATAGCCGCGCTCGAACCCGGCCCACGGCCTGGTCTTGATCAAGAGCCCGCTCTGGGTAACCGCGCCGAGCGCGCAGCGCGCTTGCTCGTGAGTTCTGATCCAGTTTGATCCTTCGTCGGAAAGAGGGCTCATGCGGTGATCGTATCACACAAGTTTTTGCTCGTCTTGTCCATGGCCCGATGGAACGATCCGGGGCATGCTAGGAATATGGACGACATGACGGTGCAGTTCGGAGATCATACCACCACGTTCCCATCTGAAGAGCTCGGTGAGATGCGCGACTCGGGTGACCTTCTCGGCGATCCGGAGGCACTACGCGAGCGGATAGCCGAAGACGGCTATCTCCTGCTCCGTGGACTTATTGACCGCGAGAAGGTGTTGGCCGCGCGAGAGACCATCCTTGCCTACATGGAAGAGCGCGAGGGTCTCGAACCCGGCTCGAGACCGTTGGACGGCGTGATGGGCGAGTACGGCAAGAGCGTTGCCCTGATGGGCAAGAAGCCGATCACCCATCACGAGGCGGTAAAGCGAGTACTCGAGGGCGAGGAACTCTTCGAATTCTTTGGGGCGTATTTCGGCGAGCCGGCGCTTACCTTCGACTACAAGTGGCTACGTGCGGTCGGACACGAGAAGTTCACCGGCTGTCACTACGACGTGGTCTACATGGGTCAGGGGAGTCAGCGTTTACACACTACTTGGATTCCGTTTGGCGACATAGCGGTAGAGCAGGGGACGCTCGCCGTCTGCCGCGGGTCCCACAGCGAGCCGGGGTTTGCGCGACTGCGGGAAACCTACGGCAAACACGACGTAGACCGCGATCGCGGCGCGGGCTGGTTCTCGACCGATCCGAGCGAGATCACATCGACATTTGGCGGGCAATGGCTCACCACCGACTACCGCGCAGGTGACGTCGTGATCTTCGGGCTCTACCTCATGCACGCCTCGACAACAAACACGACCAACCTCTGGCGTCTGAGCTGCGACATTCGATTCCAGCCCGCCGCGGATCCAGCCGATTCGCGCTGGGTCGGCGACAAGCCCGCCTCGCATTCTAATGGCGACGACGGAAAGGTGCGCTCCATGGAAGAGATGCGCAGTGAGTGGGGGGTGTGATGATGGCTGCCGATGGGGTTCGAAAGCGAGATGGGATTCATGCGCTGCCGCCTCGTGAGAAGATAAGTGAGCCTGCCAGGATGATCCGGGAGTGCTACGCGATTACTCCCGGCGCTCCCATATTTCAGCGAGAGTTCGGGTTCATGGAGGGAACAAAGGACCGGTGGCGATCCGAAGGCATGCCTGATCCGTGGCCGTTCCCCGACGATCCGGAAGCTCGGGTACACCTCGGTCATCTTGGGTGGACCGAGCCTGCATACGCACCCGAGTTCGACACGAAGGTTCTCGAGGATCGAGGCGAGTACGAGCTCGCCCAGGATGCTGCCGGGCGCGCGGTGCTCTACTTCAAGGGCCGCCGGCAGGGGTTTATGCCCGAGTATGTGGATCATCCGGTGAAGGACCAAAAGAGCTGGGAAGAGGATGTGAAGTGGCGACTCGACCCTGAGACACCCACGCGGTATCGGGATCTCGATCGTCTTGTTGACGATGCTCGGCGCAAAGTGGCGCACGGCGAGATGGTAGTTGCCAATCTCATCGGCGGCTACATGTACCTTCGAAGCATGATCGGACCCGAGGGCGTTCTCTACGCGGTTGTCGATCAACCTGAGCTCATCCACGATTGCATGGAGACGTGGCTTCGTCTCGCCGACGGTGTCCTCGCCCGCTTCCAGAAGCGTCTCACCATAGACGAGATCTTCCTCGCCGAGGACATCTGCTACAATCGAGGACCGCTCATCTCGCCGGACATGATGCGTGAGTTCCTCTTTCCCTACTACCAGCAGCTCATCTCAGGAGTGCGAAGTCGGCAGATCGATCCGGAACGAACGCTTCACATCCAGATCGACACCGATGGAAACGTGAACGACGTCATCGATGTCTATCGCGAGATCGGCATGAACGCCATGAGTCCCTTCGAGGTCGCCTCCGGCTGTGACGTCGTTGCGATTGGCAAACGCTATCCCGATCTGGTGATGTTCGGGGGCATCGACAAGCGGGTGCTCGCCCAAGGTCCGGCCGAGATTGACGCGATGCTCGAGCGGATCATCCCTGCGATGCGGCGTCGTGGCGGGTTCATTCCGACCTGCGATCACGCCGTGCCGGTCGAGGTCTCCTACGCGAACTACGCGCACTACCGAAATCGGTTATGGGAGCTGTGCAGGGAGTAGCGGAGTCCAGTCTACCGAAGCTCGACGTTTGACGAGTGTCAGAGACCCCAAGCTTCGTGACACTTGCCGAACTGATCCTAGATCACCCGCATATCACGCCACTTGCCGGCGCGAAAGCGCAGATACATCGTCGCGCCAATCGAGACGACAAAGGCGATGAATGCGATCCAGACAACGATTGGAGAGGCTTCTACGACACGAATGAGGATGATCGCGACTATGGCAAAGACCCAGTGAAGGGCGGCGCTTGCCCACATTACCCAGCGTGTGTCGCCTGCTCCACGCAGGGCGCCTGCAAACACCAGTTGGGCAGAATCGGCCATGACGTAAATTCCGGCCAGCCTGAGCATCGTGCGGGCAAGGGCGCTCACCTCGGCGGCGGTGTCGAAGTTTCCGGCAAAGAGGCCAACCAACGGGCTCGCGCCAAAGACAAAGAGCAGCATCATGCTTCCGGAGTAGGCTAGACCGAGCGTTAGGGCGAGCAGCGTGCTCGCGCGAGCGCCCTCGACATCGTCGGCCCCAACGTACTGCCCGACAACCGCGGTCGTCGCTATGCCGAGCCCGAGCATTGGGACAAATGAGACAATGTCCCAGTTAAAGGTGATGGTAGTCGCCGCGGCTACCGTTGACCCGTAGCCGTGCATGAGCTGTACAAAGAGGTTGAAGGCAAAGGTGTTCAGGAAGATCTCGACTCCAGCCGGCGATCCAAAGCGCAAGAGCCGCTTGAGGATTGGTAGGTCGAGCCGCAGTGAGCCGCGGGTGTGATACTGGTCGTCGGTGCGCCGCGAGAAGTAGCCAATGACGAGAATTGCGAGCGCAGTTGCTCCGCCGCCCAGTGTGCCGATCGCCGCCCCGACGATTCCAAGCGGCGGGATTCCAAACGCGCCAAAGATCAGCACGTAGTTGAGCGGGATGTTCACGACCATTGCCGCGATGTTCGAGACCATCACGACTCGCGTGCGACCGATGCCCAAGAAGAATCCGGTAAGGGCATTTCGAAGCAGGAGCAGCACCGCGCCGGAAATGAGCCAGCGTGCATAGGTGGTCTCAAGCGGAACCTGCGCGGGAGCGTGCCCCATGACCTGAAAGAACCCGGGAATGACGATCGCGACCACCACGAGAAGCGGTACAGCGAGGAACGAGACAAACACCGCTTGCGCCGTTGCCCGGGCGCAGTACTCGGGTTTGCCCGCCCCGTGGTACTGAGCCACGAGCGCATTGACGTATCCGACAAGCCCCACAAAGAGACTTGCAACCGTGAACGTGGTGAGGCCACCGGCCATTGCCGCCGCCAGATGCACCTGGCTCACCTGTGCGAGAAAGAGCCGATCCACGAACATCATCGCGGTCTCCGAGGCCTGCGAGACCACCATCGGCAGCGCGATTACAACCAACCGCTTGAGAAGCGCTCGCTTGTTTTGCACCGCCGGAAGCTCATCTGATGACATTCAGGAATGATACCCCCAATCGCTCGTGAAGAGGAGTGGCAGCCTCAGACGCCTCAACGTTAGGCAAAGGCAACGAGCGCGATCGCCCCGGAAAGCACAATCAAGTAAACAGGCAGGTTCCATCGCCGCACGCGCGGCCCCGACCATGCTTCGAAGAGTGGTTGAGCCTCGAGGATGAGCACGAGCTTGGCGACATCCACGGTGATCAATGCGGTGCCGACCGCAAAGACCGAGGTGAGTGCGCCCGAGGCAAGCAGTAATGAGGCCGCGCCGAGCACGGCCATCACGCCGAGAATGCTCAGGAGTGCCGAGACGCCCAGCCCGCGGCGAAAGTCGGGCTCGCGCCAGTGGGCGAGCTTTGGTTGCCAGTGGGCGGGGTAGAAGAAGGTGCTCCCGAAGATCTGCACCGGCACTTCGATGAGCCAGCCGCCTCGAGCCATCCGAAGCCGCGCCGGTCGGTAGAACGGGAGCGAGCCGAGGTACCCAAACAGCAACCGAGCCACAATCACAAGCCCGAGTGCGGTGGCCAACTGCGCGTACGATTCACCAAACCGCCACACCGCCGCGGTTACCGGCAGCAGGTTCAGAAAGAGGTGCCCGATCAAAGACGAGAGGCTCCCGCCCGGCACGGCCTCGCGCGCATCGGGGGTGGGTGGATTCGACGAGAGTGCGGCGTCTACCGAGCCGGCCCAGAGGTCAAAGCCAAACGCGAAGGCTTGGGCCGACGCCAGGCTAATCAGAAACGCTCGTCCCAAGCCGAACTGTCTTACGAACGCGGCCAGTGAGAGCGCGTGAAAGCCACGTCCGGCAAAGAGGTTCCACGACGCGGTGTTGTCATCTCGAACGGACGCGACGGCGGTCTCGATTCCTTGCTCGCGAAACGCTTCGAGCGCCCGCTCGGTCAACCGCTTGCCCAAGCCGTGTCCCCGTCCCTCCTTGGCAATAAAGATAAACTCGACCAGCCCAACGCCTGCGATTTTTTTCAGATACACGCCGCCGAGGCACGTGCCGTCATCGAAGGCTCCGAATGCCCACTTGGGCTTTGGAATGAGCAAAAAGAACCCCGGATGAAACGATCGCCGCCCAATCCGCTGCAGCTCCCGTGCCTCGTTATCGTCCCGCAACTCCCTGATCTCAATCGCCATTGCAGCCTCCCTCATCTTCCGATATCGGAGAGGATAACGCGGGCTTCGGGTGTTGAAAACCCGCCTCCGCTTGATCGACAGCCTGCGATACATCAGTCTCAAGCAGGCGGAACCGACGGCCGGCCAATCTTGGCATCCGCTTGCAGTATCTATGGCAGCGCGAGTCCCAGATGTTCAACGTACGGGATGAAATCCTTGTCACTGAAGAGCAAAGGAAACTGGTGGCATATACAGAATGTTGCGATCCAGTTGTCAACCGACTTTCTGACGGTGACTCCTCTCTTTCTGAGACTGCGGTAGTTGTCCGCCCCGAGTAGAGCGAGCTCAGGCGTCATGATCTGGTAGACAGGCAGCTCGACGAGCAGCTCCCGGGCAGTCCTGTAATCTTCGTCGTAGCGAAAGCCCTGGAGAACTTCGGCAAGAATGAGATCACCAATGCAGATCGAGTCCGTCGATAGAAGGCTGTCAAGCGTCGTCACTTCGCGCGATGCCACGCCATTGAAGAAGTCGATCCAGACGCTCGAGTCCACCAGGATCATCGAGTCTCCCGCATCTCGGACAGATCACCCTCCCATGTAAG
>JBMCTC010000074.1:0-11657 GCA_048624115.1 Spirochaetota bacterium | reverse complement strand
CTGATCGCCTGTTCACTTTGATCGTTCTCGTAAAGTGCATCTGCCCGTTCAATCACACCTTCGTCAAGGGTAGCGACGCCGGGTGCAATCAGAACCAGGACCAGCGCAAGGGTAAATACGGTTTTTCGCATGTATCAGCCTCCGGCGACATAGTAGATACCGACTTTCTCGTTGTCAACAATGGACCGACTGCTCACCGCCTACCTTCTCTGTCCGATGACGATGCCGAACTGTCTTCTGCTGTTTCTCGTAGTGGCCGCGTACGCGCTACGGGCGCAGCCCATCGGCGAGATGGGCAACGAGCGGTGCGCTGATCGTGACCACACCGTTGAGCAGCTCGTGATCTCGATCGGTAAATGGTGCTCGCTGGTGTGAATCAATGTCGAGCTCTCCAACGAAACGGTCTTCGTGGTACACGGGGATAACGACCTCCGACTTTGTCTGGCGGCTACAAGCAAGGTAGTTGCCTTCCGCGTTGACATCGTCCACCCAGTGCGAGTTCCCCGTTGCCGCCGCTTGTCCGCAGATTCCCGTGCCATATGGAATACGCACGTGGTCCGTTGGCGCCCCTTCGAAAGGGCCAAGAACAAGGAGCTCCTCTTGGGGATAGGCGATGTAGAACCCCACCCAGTCGTAGTGCGGAATCTCCTCGCGCAACCGAATGCATATCTGAGCGAGCGCACGACCGGGATCATCGCCCCGCGATAGTACTCGCATTTCCTCGATCAACCGGCTCACGTTGTCCATCGTACACTCCAGAACTATACTGTGCTGAATATCAGAGAAGCAGGAAACTAGGAGCATTTGTGGTCAGGGTCAACTCAAGCTATGGAAAACTCGCAAAATCGTATCTCTTCGTAGAGATTGGACGCCGGGTCGCCGTCTACCAAGAGCAGCATCCCGAGGCAGACATAATCAAACTCGGAATTGGCGATGTGACCCGCCCGCTGTCGCCCTCGGTCGTCGAGGCGTTTCATCGTGGCGTGGACGAACAGGCGAGCGCTGAGACATTTCGCGGTTATGGACCCGAACAGGGTTATGAGTTTCTTCGCACGCGCATCGCTGAGGTAGACTTTCGTTCGAGAGGTTGCCCAATCGACGCTGACGAGATCTTCGTAAGCGACGGAGCAAAGTGCGACACCGGAAACTTTCAGGAGCTTTTTGCCGTCGATTCGGTAATCGCTGTCCCTGATCCGGTTTACCCGGTCTATGTCGATAGCAACGTAATGGCCGGGCGAACCGGCGCGCTTCGCGATGGGAGATACGAAGGGCTCGTCTATCTTGAAGGCACACGCGAGAACGGTTTTGTCCCTCCACCGCCCACCGACGCGGTCGATTTGATCTATCTGTGCTTCCCCAACAATCCGACGGGCGTCTGCGCATCGAAGGAACAACTCACCGAGTGGGTGGAGTACGCGCGCGAGCACGGTGCGCTGATTCTCTTTGACGCAGCGTACGAAGCATTTATCCGCGATGACTCGCCTCACTCGATTTACGAGATACCGGGAGCGGCCGAGGTCGCCGTCGAGTTTCGCAGTCTTTCAAAGACTGCCGGATTCACCGGGACGCGACTGGCGTACACGATCGTACCCAAAGCAATCGAGATTGGAGACGCCGCCGGGACACGACACAAGCTCTGGGAGATGTGGAACCGAAGACAATCGACGAAGTTCAACGGCGTGAGCTTCCCTGTCCAACGCGCAGCCGAGGCCGTCTTCTCCCACAAAGGCCAAGCTGAGGTAAGAACGCAGAGCGATTATTATCTCGAGAATGCACGAATGATTCGTGCCGCCATGGAGTCTCTGGGCTACGAGTGTACCGGCGGCAAGAACAGCCCATACGTGTGGATCGCGTCACGCGGTAGCTCGTGGGAACTGTTCGACACATTCCTGACCGAAACAGGCGTGGTCATAACACCAGGCGCCGGCTTTGGTACAAAGGGCGAAGGATTCGTGAGAATCTCCGGCTTCAACGACCGCGAGAAGGTAGAAGAGGCGATCGAAAGAATCAAGGCGAAGTTGCCGCCTACTGCTGAAGCTCGTTAACGAGGGCGTCGAATATCGTGAGCATGTCGCCGGTGGTCTTTCGAAGGCGGCCGGCGAGTATCTTTGCGATCACACGGGTAACCGATAGGGCAATCTTCGGATGCCGCTCACCCAGCCTCCAGAAGTCGCTCTTTGAGAGGACTAAAAACTCCGATGCGTCGGTCGCGACAATGGTTGCCGAACGAACGTCGTCGTCAATCAGGGCCATCTCGCCGAAGAATACATTATCCTCTGCCCGCAGTGTGACGACGGTGTAATCGTCACCGGCGCGAGTTTTTCGCCGAATGACAACGCGGCCGGACAGCATGATATACATCTCTTCGCCCTTCTCACCCTCGGTAATGACGGTCTGTCCCGCTCGGACCGTTTGCACGCTTGCTATACCCTGAACCTCGTTGAGGTACTCTTCATTCGCCCTGATCTCCGAGAAGAGCGGGATATCCTTCAACTTTTGAAGTACTTCGTCACTCATGCTTCTCTCCCCGGTCGAGCATGATCGCAAGCGAGTGGCGTTGAATCTCGAAGTCATCGGGAGGCAGAAGCACAGGTTGATTCACCTCGAGATCCTTTACCTTCTGCATGTTCTGAACCAGCTTGGAGACATCACTCGTCTTCTGCGCCTCGCGTAGTGCTTCAATCTTCATTGCATTGGGCGAACCAGTGTTAACGAGGGGGCCGAGGAGGAGCCGACAATCCCGCGATATCAAGTTCTTTCGGTATTCGCCGTAGGTCTTGTTCACGAACGATGACGGGACGGGGATTGTAGCTATCCGGGCACCCGAGTCTCCGTCACCGAGTAACTCTCGAATGATGTGCGAGAGCCCGTTCGTTGCGGAGCTCGAAGCGATCATCTGGCGCGCAAAGTCACGGCTAAAGAGGATTTCATCGCACTGGACGTGTTTCAGGTAGCTCTCGTACTTCCGGTCGAGAATTTCGGCCGTGACATAGACATCCTTTGACAGGCTCTTTGCCGTGATGACGGCCATCACCGTCTTGCTGTCTACCTCGCTCACCGAGCTGCTTTCGAGCGTATCGGCGATAATGACCACCTTCCGCGCGTAGCGCACATTCGCCCGGTCGAGCGCGAGCTCGGAGAAGTAATCTCCACGAACAAACTTCAAGCCCCTCAGATCGACATCTTCCTGTAACTCTTGCACCTTCTCCGGTTCGACGTTTGAGACCAGGATCAGCTCCTCGGAGCGTAGCTCCGAGCTTCGCAAAATATCGCGGAGAATTTCCTGCATATCCTCTCGCCACCCGCAGATAACGAGGTGCCCCCGCATTTGTCTGAAGTCCATGAGTCCCCTCCTCGCCCTGGTGTTTCGCTCGACCAATAACGACGCCAGCGCACCGGAGAGAAAACTCGTTGCGCCGATTCCCAGAAAGATCGTTACGATGGCCAGGATTCGTCCGGCCACCGTGATGGGAACCTTGTCTCCGTAGCCGGTCGTGCTAAACGTGATAATCGACCACCAAATCCCATCCAAGAGGCTCTTGAACTCATCGTTCGTTCGGACCTCGAGAATGACCGCGAGTGCGCCCGATCCGACGAGAAAAACAACAAACGCTACCGTGAGTCGCGCGTAACGGGAATGGCGGTACTTGTCAAATGCGCCGAGAAGACTTCGTTTCATCGATCAATCCGACTCATGAGCCATTGCTCCGCTTCCAGCCTCTCTCTCAAACTGCTGCATCTCGACCGCGAGTCTCTCGACATAGTGTTCGACACGGGTCCTGTCTCCGAGTTTAGCGGCGGCCTCGAGAAGCGCTGCAACGTTTCCAAGCAACACCGCATCAATGTTCCAGGCGCCACCTTTGATCGCGTGGGCAGCACCCCTCACATCGTCATAGCGCGCATCTCCGGCTGCACGGCGAATCTCTGAGAGGGATGCTGTGTGTCGCTCGACAAACTGCCCTATTACCTTGTCGACGATATCGCTCTTTCCCATAAAGCGTTCGAGGGCCGACTCTCGGTCAAAGATGGGAGCGTTGTCGAGGTAGATCGGCTTTCCGAGATGCTCTTCTGCAATGGTGAACTTCTCGTCTCCATACGAGTTCTCGCCACTACCGGGGAGGTCCGTAAGCCAGCGATCAAGAAGGCGCTCCAAATCGGCCTTCCGAAAGGGCTTGCCGAGAAAGTCGTTCATGCCGACGGCAATGCATCGCTCCCGTTCGCCTTTGATCGCGTTCGCGGTGACTGCGATGATCGGCACGGCATACCCCTTTGAGCGGAGTTCTTCGGTTGCCTGGTAGCCGTTTTTTTCAGGCATTTGGACGTCCATGAAAAGCAAATCCACCTCGTTGTGCTCGACCGCCTCAACTGCTTGATACCCATCCGACGCCAAAATCGTACGGTGTCCCATTTTCTCGAGAATTGTTCTGAAGAGCGTCTGATTTACCTCATGATCCTCGGCAACCACTATGGTCGCCGAGCGGAATATCGGTTCCGACACGAGGTCCTCATTTCCCTCATCCACCGGAATGAGTTCCGGAACATCGTTAATGGCAAGTCGAATCTGGTCGAGGAGATCGCTTTCGCGCACAGGCTTCTTTGCATATCCCTGAAACCAGTGCAGACGCTTCATCTTTGCCTCGCCCGCAAGGAGGCCAATCGGACTCAACAAGACCCTCGGTGTGTCCGCGATTAGCGCGTCGTCGGTGATTCGACTCGCAAGCTGCCAACCGTCCATGCCGGGCAACTCAAGATCCACCAGAACCAGGTCGAAGGGCATGTCCGATGTCGCCGCTTTGCGCAACTCCTCTATACAGGTCTCGCCGCTCGTCACTACCTCAATCTCTGCGCCGGCTCGATGAACGTAGTCACGGATGGCGTCCGCCGATTCCGCGTTATCATCGACGAGCATCGCTCTACAGCCTTCGAGCGGGCGTGGCGAATGCTCTTTCGCCGCCACGACCGCGACCGGCAGCTCAAACCAGAAGCAGCTCCCTGCACCAAGCCGACTCGTCAAACCGATTGACCCACGCATCATTTCAACAAGGCTCTTCGAGATCGAGAGTCCGAGACCAGAGCCACCAAACCGGCGCGTCGTGGATGAATCGGCCTGAGAAAACGGCTCGAAGAGTCTTCGCTGTTTCTCTTCGGAGATTCCAACTCCAGTGTCTTCTACCTCCACCCGCAACGTGACTTCCGTATCGCTTTGTGAAACGATCTTGAGTCGGACGACGATTTGTCCCTTTTCAGTGAATTTCACAGCGTTGTTGGCAAGATTGACGATCACCTGGCGCAATCTACCCGGGTCGCCGGACACCTCATCAGGAATGCCGGCCTCAACGTGCACGACGACCTCGACGCCCTTTCGGTGGGCTTGCACGCAGACCATGTCAATCGAGTCGTGAACCACTTCAGTCGGAGAGAAGCTGATGGTGTCGATCGAGAGCTTTCCGGCCTCGATCCTGGAGAAATCGAGGATGTCGTTAATGAGAAAGAGCAGCACCTCTGCAGAGAAGCGGACCTGATCTGCGTACTCCCGCTGCTCTTCATCGAGTAGCGTACCCGCGAGGAGTTCCGTCATGCCCGTGATCGTGTGAATCGGAGTTCGAATTTCGTGACTCATGTTGGCAAGAAATGCCGATTTCGTTTCGGTTGCTCGCTCGGCGGCAACCTTCGCCGTCTTCAGCCTTTGCTCAACACGTTTCTGGGACGTTACGTCGTGGATCGCGATAAGCAGAATCCGCTGATCATCACTTCCGGAAACGAGTGAAACGTCGATCTGCCAAACCCCGTGACGTGAGCCGTTCGCAACCCTCGCGAGCCACGACGAACGACCTCCGTTCCGCGAGAGGAGTGCAAAGCGAGCGAATGATGCATCGCGGTCGTTTGGGACAAACAAGTCGCAGATGTTTGTGAGAGTGGGCTCGATCTCGTATCGGATCAGCAGTTCCTCGAGCGGCCGGTTAAGCCGAATGACCTTCCCGTCGGTGTTCGTGAATGCCATTCCAATCGGTGAGTTGGCAAAGGCTGCTTCGAAGATGCCGTCGTTCATTAGAAGTTGGTCTTCAGCACTTCTCTCGCTTTGTTGAGCACTGCTTGAGGCTGCAGCGGCTTCGTGAGATAACTCGTAACGCCGAACTGAAGCGCTTTGATTACGGTTTCCCGTTGACTAAGGGCAGAGAGCACAATTATCGGCATCTCGTACTCTTTCTCTTGCAACCACGCCATTACCTGGAATCCGTCCATTTCCGGCATCATGAGATCGAGAAAGACGAGATCAAATGTTTCATCACCGAGCCCACGTGTGAACTCAGATCCGTTCTGAAACTCTTGGATCGTGAACCCGGTGTCCGCAAGCACAGCCTTGACCATTTCTCGGATCACGTAGTCATCGTCTACAATTGCAATCCTGATCGCGCTTCCAGCCGACGCAAGGTCCGAACTCGCAAGGCGCTCGGTCTCAAAGCGAGTCTCGATCGCCTCGCCCTTCTCTTTCTTGGGCGCCGCGCTCTGCAGGAACTCTTGCTGCACAGTCTTACTCTGTCGATCCATATAGCTTCCGGCTCGTCTACCGAGCAGACCATCCATGGCAGACTCGAGGTTGTCGGTCACTTCGATCCCCGCGAACTCTTCCCGGTCGGCCATGAACTCCCTCATGTACGTGGAAGTCGTGAGGACTTTGATAGATTTCGCCCTTGCGCCGGTTGCGTCGAGCAGCGTTGCAAAAAGAGCATTGAGCTTGAGGGAGTCATCGGCATTCACCTCGATGCTCGACATGATGACCAGCACCTTCGGTGTCTCCACATCGTAGAGATCGAGAAGCTCCTTGATCTTGTATCGGAGCAACTCGATCTTTTCCTTGTTCAAACCTTGCGCTATCTCTACGAAGAGGATCTCGTCGTTGAAGTGGGCCTCAATGATCGAAGGCGTGTTGTCAATCTCGATCGCGACGCCGAGGATTTGCGAAATTGACTGGACGAGCGCGTCCATTCGGATAGGTTTGGTAAACACCTTCATTACATTATACGGAGCTACCTGAAGGATCTTCTCTTTTTCGAGTTTCCCTGAGGTCAAGATTACGGGCACGCTCGCTGTATTTGGATCGGCCTTCTTGGCTTGCAGTAACTCAATCGAAGAGAGTCTACTCAAGTAGTAGTCCATGATAATCAGATCAGGCACTTCGCGACGCATCTTTGTAGACCCGTCCAGCCCGTTGACCGCCGTTACGACTTCGAAATCGAATCCCTGTAGTTTCGTCTGAAGGAAGTCGCGGAAGAGATTCGATTCATCGATAACTAGTATCTTTTTCACGTATAGATCCAAATCCTCGATAATAGTTATAATTGCTTTGCCGTTGTAACGCAAGGTGCTTTCTCACGGCCGATCATGGACGCTTGCAGGCCCGGCGGCAAAACCGCTACATTTTGCCCATGAAACGAGTCTTTTCGCTGGTAGTGCTGGTAGTCGGTTTTGGCGCTCTGTTTGCGCAGAACGGAAGTTGGCAGTTTAGATTCGGACCCCGCTTCTGGGGCGGCTCCATGGGCACGCGTTACTCACTCGAGGAGCCCGAGGTAGATGGTGTGGAGAGCGCCATTGTTGGAACGCTGAGCGCGGCTTACGAGTTTATCGGGTACCAGCGTACAGCAATGGGAAGACTTCTCACCGTTGACCCGGCGATCGAGGACGCAATTACCGAGTACGCTCGGTTTGATCTCCTTTGGCAATTAGGCGTCGAACAGGGCCTGCTGCCACGCAGCGACTCACCGGACGACCGTGCCGTGGCATTCGCACTCTACCGCGGACGCTACAGGCTCCCCTTCACGGAGAGCGATCAACTTGTTGATGACGCTGGCCTTCCACGGGCAGCGCCCCTATTGCAAGGCTCGATCGTCTCGGGAGTCGCCTACTCTACGAGGACGCAGGCGCAGCTGACGCGGGTTGTCCAAGGTGTGACTGGCGAGTTCGCACTCGAGTGGGGTCCGGAGTTTCTGCATAACGAACTTCTTGGGTCGAGTGACTTCAATCGCTTGACACTGAAAGGGTCTGCTTTTTTGCCGATTGTCGAAGTCGCGCCCGAGAACGGCATGAATCGATTCGCCCTCTACGGTGCCGCATTTGCCGGGGTAGATTGGGCCACGGGTCCGGTCATCCCTTTTTCTGTTCGGAGCACCATTGGTGGTCGCTCGGTACGCTCTGCTCCCGGAGGGACGGTGCGGGGGTACGGAGCAGGCAGATTTGATGCGACGTTCAAGGCAATCGGAAACTTTGAGCTACGAGCATCGCTACCCTCGGTCGGGCTTCCTCTCATCATCCCCGGCCTTGTTCTCTTTACCGACCTCGGGTATTACCTCGACACTGAAGAACTCTCGCCGCTTGCCGCGGAGAACTCGGGCTTTCTTCTTTCCTCGGGAGTCGGAGCGTCGATTGACCTGTTTGCGGCGGCCCAGTTTGTCTTCTACACCGCCTATAGTTGGACGGAGACAAACGTTCGCGGGGAGCAATGGATACCGTTCGCTCTTGGATTTGGGTTTCATTTCTAATGAGCAGTATCGGTCCACTAATCGCAAAGACGCAGGTGCGCACTGATCGAGTTCGAGCGTTCTTCGATCGGATGATTCTCTCTACATCAGGCTGGCGCACTATTTTTGCGGCCGATCAAGAGGAAGACAGCCCGACCGCAGAAGTGCTGCGCGAGCATTTGGTCTTGATCTCACTTGCCGCGCGCGCCTTTGTCGAAGCTCGCGAAGGCAATCGGAACGATCTCATCGTCGTCGGTACCGACTCGCGGCCGACTGGTCCTCTGTTGGCGCGCGCAGCGATTAGAACGCTCCTGCACTTCGGGGCGGATGTTTGGTATCTCGGCGTGGCGGCAGCTCCTGAGATCATGTGCTACGCCGCAACGAACCATAACGCGAGTGGCTTCTTCTACCTCTCCGCGAGCCACAACCCAATCGGTCACAACGGGATCAAACTCGGAGATGCGTCGGGAGGCGTGCTCGGCGGGGAGGCAATGAACACGCTCATAAGCCGCTACCAAGCGTTGGCGGCAGATGATCATGCGATCGGTGAGGCGACAGCACTACTTGCCGCAGACGCCCATCCACAGGCAGAGGCGGTGCACCGTCGCCAGCGACATTACAAGAAAGAGAGCCTGGAAATGTACGCCGCGTTCACGAGACGAGTGCTCGCCGGCAGCGGCCCTGGAGCCGAGGCTGCGACGGCGGCATTCCTTGACGAGATCTCAAGGCGGAGACCGATCATCGTTGGAGACTTAAACGGGAGCGCGCGAGCCGCAACTATCGACGCTACCTTTCTCGCGACCATTGGTTGCAAGACCTACTTCTTCAACGACGTACCCGGAGAGATCGATCATCAGATAGTACCCGAGGGCGCGGGACTCGAGCCGTGCCGACACGTCGTTGAACGCCTCGCCCGCGGGCTTGATCCGGTCGTGCACCAGGAGAAGGGAGTCGGAGAGATTCTCGGCTACGTCCCGGACAACGACGGAGATCGTGGAAACCTCGTCTACCATGAGTCGATGAAAGGGGCACGGCAGATGGACGCGCAAACGGTCTTTGCCCTCGCCTGTACTGCAGAACTCTGTTGGCTCAAAGCCACCGGCGGCTTCGATCCAGCCCAAGGCGAACCCCCTCCGAGAGTAGCCGTCGTGGTAAATGGCCCGACCTCGATGCGCATCGATCGGATCGCCTCTGTCTTTGGCGTAGAGGTGCACCGAGTCGAGGTCGGTGAAGCAAATGTCGTTGCAAAGGCAGCTGAGTTGAGACGAGAGGGGGTATTGGTTCGCATTCTCGGGGAGGGATCAAACGGTGGGAACATCACGCACCCCGCAGCGGTTCGGGATCCTCTCAACACGATACTTGCCGTTTTGAAGCTTCTCTACGCGCGGGGCGTAGGCGGGCGGAATGCTCCGCTACACTATTGGACTCACCACGACTCTGAGGGAGACGCAACAGAGAACGCAGGTGACCCGAGCGGGACGCAGCCGTCGATAGCGCAGATCATCGACACGCTTCCGACCTTCACAACTACCGGCGCGTTTGAGTCCGGCGCAAAGATGAACATTGGAGCGGCGTCTCACGCCGAGATCAAGCGAAACTTCGAGAGCCGATTCGAGCAAGAGTACGCTGAATGGAGGCCGATTCTCGCTCGTGAGCTGGGAGTTGCGCAGTACGAGTTTATCAATTACGAAGGCACGGAGGAACGCCGCGGTGTCGGAGCCCGAAGTGGAAACGAGACTGGCGGGTTCAAGGTTCTGTTTACCGACTCCGCTCGAATTGGAAGAGCGTTTCTCTGGATGCGAGGAAGCAAGACCGAACCAGTCTTTCGCATCATGGTCGATGTCGAGGGCGATCGACCTGATCTCGAGCAAGACCTGTTGGATTGGCTGCGCTCAATGGTCGAACGCGCGCTCCCGAAAACCTAATCGAGCGTCAGGCGACCCTCGCGGTCAGAGAGTATGCCGTCACGCATGAGCCCCTCGAGGGCCGATTCAAAACGCTGATCAATCGGGCCGACTGCCTCTTCAACTCCATCCCTACTCATCGGGCCATTCGCTGCCAAGACCCGCAAGATCTTCCCACGGACCTGCCGTACCGACCCCTCAAATCGAGATTGCTTCGTGTAGTGCGCGCTCCGCCGATTTGCATTGGGAAAAAGCTTTCCCAGGTACGATCCGTAGTCCATCAAAGCGTAGTACCAACGTCTTGGATTCTCAGAATCGAGTGCTCGTTCTATGATCTTCCCTACCTCTCTGTCCGGTACCTTGGCCGCACCGGCAAAAAAGAAATGGAGAAAGAGTCTTCTAATGTTGGTCTCAATGACCGCGACCGGTTGGTGAAAGGCAAACGCGGCAACCGCCGATGCGGTGTACTCGCCGACCCCGGGAAGAGAGCGCAGCGCATCGACGGTGTCGGGAACCTGTCCGCCGTACTCCTCGCACAACACACGCGCTGTATCCTTCAAATGCTTCGCCCGACGGTTATATCCAAGCCCCTGCCAGAACGCCATAAATTCCGAAAGTGGCGCTGCAGCAAGAATATCGGGTGTCGGGTACCGGCGAGCGAACTCTTTGAACTTGGGCACGACCCTCGCTACCTGCGTTTGCTGTAGCATAAACTCACTCGCGAGGATCAAGAAAGGATCGTTGGTCTCCCGCCATGGCATCGGGCGATTCTCGTTCTCGAACTGCTCGTAAGCGACCGTCCTGAAGCGCTGAATTCGTTCAAACTCGGGCGCAAGTGGCTTACAAAGCTCAAAGTGCTCGATGACTTGTGCGGGAACGAGGCGCGCCGGCCCGCCTAAAACGGAGACCTCGGCACGCTCAAACGCCTGCTTCGCCTCACTGCCGAGCGCCGGCAGTGCGAGACACCGCATTCCGGCACGCTCAGCGGCAAGAACCCCATACTGCGAGTCTTCTATAACCAGGCATTGTTCGGGAGGCACGCCCATTTTCGAGGCGGCGCAGTCAAACGATTCGGGGTCGGGCTTCCCTCTCCGTACATCGCTGGAGCTTACCGTGGTCTCGAAGTAGAGCTTGAGCTCGCTCTCCTCGAGCATCGCATCTACGACCTTTCGCCCGGAACCCGTCGCGATTGCCAACTTGTACCCGTTTACCCAGAGGTACCGAACGAGTTCTACTG
>JBMCTC010000073.1:0-11676 GCA_048624115.1 Spirochaetota bacterium | reverse complement strand
CCGGGCAAAAAAAAGACCCCAGGGGAAGGAGGAGGGACCCCTGGGGTTGCACCAAAACGCCCGGAAGCTTCATACCGGGCGATACCCTAGAAAAGTCTAGAACTGGATACGTGTACCCAGTGTGACTCCAAAATTACCACCGAGAAAGTCATACATCCCGGTAAGATCGACCTTGAGGATAAGCAGATTAAAGCTCACGCCGCCAAAAGCCCGAAATGCCCAACCTGTCGGCATGTCTGCTCCCACCTCGATTCCCTGCGGCCCGAGTTTCGGAAGCGTTTCGTCCGTTCCTTGCTCAAACGCCTGGTTGATCTCGTCGAACTCGCTCTCCGAGAATCCAGATGTTGTCACCTCACTTCGAAGCGCCGCACCGGCCCGACCGAATCCGATCGAAGCACCCGCGCCAATATACGGCGTGAGGATAAGGAGTGACTTGCTCGCCTGTGCGTGTAGGTCGATCGTGTTTGCCTGCCAGAAGTACTCTACGCTTGGGTCTTCCATGGTGATACTCAGAGGCGTAGAGCCGTTTCGGGGGTCCGTGAAGCTGAGTGTGTAGTTGCTGCCGGTGATACCGTCGATGCCGATCGCGGCGCGAAGTCGATTGTAGCCGACTCCGGCAGAGATCGCCGGCAGGACGATTCCCTCCTCAATGAGGCGGAAACGCGTGTCTACTCCAAAGAGCAGGAAGTCAGCCTCTATACCCGCGAGCTCGAGTTGCGTGCTCGGAGGAATCGTCCCAAACTTCACGCCCACGTCAAACGGAATCACAAACCCGCCGATCCGTGCCTCGAGCGCCCATGCGGGAAGTGGAGCCCCGAGATCCTGTATGTAGCCGACAACGTTGTTCGAGGCCAAGTTGGATTCGATGTCGAGTTGTTGGAGTGTTGGTTGAATCGCGTCGTAGGGTACCGTACTAAACCCGATGCTCGCCCCGACGCCAAACCGTGGGAATTGCCCGATGTAGGCAGAAGACCAGTTGAGGCCGATGACACTGTTGAGTGGCAAACTGCTTGCGACGCCTTCGGAGAATTTTTCGACACCGGTTTGGAAGTCGTCGAGGGTGGGGGTAGCAAAAGCCGCGGTTGCGCTCAACATGAGGATGAGAAGAAGTGATAGTGCTTTTCGCATGAAACCTCCGTCACCCCCTACCATATCACGAAGCAGGTAAAAATCAGGAGAAACGGAAGAATGGAGAAATTATGAGGCCGAAAAGACGGGCTCGTCTCAATCGGGCTAGAAGAGTAGTCTAATGCCGACGCCTGCTCCCGAGAAGAATCGCTCGGTATCGAGGATCCATTGGTTCGTGACCGAATCGTCCCGTTTGTCATGGTTGAACACCAACTGCGCTGGAGTGATCGAGAAGCGAAAGAACCAGTTGTTCGGCAAGAAGAGGTCGAGGTTGAGGTCAAGACCGAGCTCGGCTGCGATGTTCCGGTACGTCTCTGCCGTGCTCTCCGCCGGCTTGAAGAGCCACGCAAGCATGAAGTCGGGGCCAACCGAGAATCGAGTGTTGCTTCCCTGAACGAAACTCCAGTAGAGTCCCGCTCCGCCTACAACACCGAGTTGACTGCTGATCTCCGGCTCGGAGAGATCATCGTCTCGCTGCTCCCTGACGGTGACGCCCCCTTTCACGGCGAGTTCGGTTTCGGCATTGAGCATGTAGAGAAAACTCCCGACGGTACTCATGTCGGTATCGATAAGCGGCTGATCGTCCGCCGAAGTGGTTGTTCGAGTTTGGTCAAAGTCGAGGTCGAGGCCGGCTCCCATCTGCTGGGCCGAAACCGAGAGTGTGCAGGCAGCACACACTGCCACAATGATCCATTGCTTTTTCATCGTTTTCTCCTGCTAATCATCCTAATCGCGAGCCGTCCGCCAGCCTCGACTGTATCACGAAAAGAGTACAACGTCTCAGCCCCTGATATTCACTTTAGTGAAGCTAATAAGTTTAATACGCAGCAGACCACCGCGAGTGCCGAAGAGAGCGCCTCTGCCTCCGAGGAGCTCGCGAGCCAGGCTGAACTTCTCAAACGGACCGTCTCGGAGTTCAACCTCGGGTCTATGGAAGCAAACCCTCTTCATAGTTCCGGCAACCAGGTCGGCCGGCGCTTCAGCCGTGAGGGTGAGTTCGAATGAGCGGCGATGCGCTCTCCCATCCTCTCGTTCCACTTGAATCAGAGCGGGAGTGCGGTACCGACGGCTCGTGAGCCGTTACGTGCACCGAGCGTATCCCTCGCAGCGCTCGAATGGCGCCGGCGTAGACGCTATGGCTCTCGTATCGTTCAATCTGAGGAAGCCACCACTTCAGGAATCCAAAGACTACGCTCATGACCGAGACGTGGTACGAGCAGCGAGAAAAATCATCGATCGGTGAGGAGTAAAAGGCGTGAGTCTGCGCCGTCGGGCCCGCCTCGATCGGAAAGCAGCGCGATTCGATCTCAGCGATGAGCTCGTTCCAGAAGATTCTCCCGAACGGGTCGCGGTCGATGCTTTGATAGAAGTTCGCATGCGCCTCGACATGCTTATACAGAAACCAGATATCGGTCTCGAATCGATCGACTACAACCGCGCCTACCAACTTCGGGTATGAACCAACGATGTGTCGAATGCAACCGTTCAACACCAGATCATCCTTGCCCTCGAAGTAGTGGTAAAAGGTAGATCGATCGACGCCGGCTGCTCTCGCTATCTGACTGACACTCGTTGCAGCGAAGCCCGCCTCGGTGATACAGGCAAACGCCGCTTCGATCAGCCGGAGCGGGATATCCTTTTTTTGTGCCTCCCCCATAGTTTACATGGTAGCGTGCGGAGCGTTCGTCACCTTGCCGCACCATTACAGTTTCATTACCAAAAAGATAAGGAACAGCGTGACGCAAAAAAGAGGCCGCATCGATAGATGCGGCCCGAAGCCCTACGAGTCCAGATCGCTTATGGGAGTGCAGCGGCTGTTGCGGTGTCAAGCAGGATGTTGTCGATGATGTGCACGACACCGTTGAGGGCCTGCACGTCCGCCCCAACGACATTGGCGGTTGTCGCAGACGCTTCCACCTCGACTCCACTGGTCAGGTCGATGGTAAGTCCATAGTTCGGTCCGCTGCCGGCGAGCGTGTCAATGCTGAGCCCATTGCTAAGCTCATTGCTGAGAACCTCGTCGGCATTGGTCGCGTGATTAGCGACTACCAGATAGAGCGCGTCAGCCGTAGCCGTAGCACCGCCGAGTGCGGCCTCGAGTGCGGCTACGTCAGCTGTATCAAAGGTTCCGGTTGGCGTCGCAAGACCACCGAGCGCAGCGTCAAATGCGGCATTGTTCGGCGCAAAGACGGTGAACGGTCCAGTACCTGCCAAGATCGCGGTCAGATCATTGCTTGTCGCTTGGGAACCGTTGGTATCGATGTAGGTGATCACCGTCTCAAGTGAAGAGAGAGAAGGTGTCGTGAGTACCAGTTCGACGATATTGCTGCCGAGTTCGATCCCAGCTGCGTCGAGTGCACTCGCCGTGGCGTCATCGACCAACACAGTGTCGATAACATGGGCGATGCCGTTTGTTGTCTCGACGTTCAATGTTGAAGTGAAGGCCGCATCGGTGAATGTGGCATTTACGCCGGTAACGCCGCTGCTAACGCTCAGTCCGAACGGGTAGTCCGTCCCGGCAGCCGTATCGAGGAGCAATCCAGCGCTCAGGTCGCTCGAGGAGAGATCTCCGGGAACCACGTGATTCGCTACCACAGGGTAGAGCGCATCTGCAGTTGCCTGTGCGCTTCCGAGGATGCCCTGAAGTGCAACGACATCGTCGGTGGTAAACGCTGGGTCTGCGGGATCGAGTCCGCCAAGCAACGCATCAAACGCTGCATTGTTCGGAGCAAACACGGTAAATGGTCCATCCCCAGCCAAGACAGCGGCAAGATCGGCCGAGTCAGCCTGAGAACCATTTGCATCGATGTACTCGATCACCGTTAGCAAGCTCGACAGTGAACCTGTGTCGGCTACGATTTCTACCAGCGAGCTTTCCGCTTCGCTCTGGTCATCGGAGCTGTCTCCGGCTCCCGCCGAGGCGCAAGCTACGAGGGCGACGATTGCAGCGATAATAAGAACTAACTGCAACGTTCTGTTAAACAGTTTACGGGTCATGTTGCCTCCTTCCCGTTTTGTTGTAAATCGAACCTACTGCTCGCGCGATGGCTTGCGAGTGCGATTTCGCGCCGGGAAATCGACGAAGCCATGCCGTCTGTTCAACTGCCGTCCACATTCGCATCACAAGTGTGGTTTCGCTGTGCGGGTTATGTACTTCGGGTCGTGGGAGTTCTTCTCATTGCTGCTGCCCGACGCCTGGGGTACTCTTTGATGCGTGGAGCGGTGGGCATGCAGACAACCGTAGAAGATCACCAGTTGTCGTTTCTCGATCGGGTTCAGAATTTCTGAGGATGACACGGACGAGACTCGTCGCAACATCCGGCTCATTCATATGAGCCTAACGGTCTACAAAACCGGGGGAGTAGCGAGCCCATTTGGGTTCCTCTACTTCTTTGTGATTTTCGAGGCGGCGAGGGCTCTTGGCAAAACGCCAGAAGCGTCTTCATCAGGCCTACGTCGTCATGACCCGTCGGCACGAGACGCAACGGATCGGTCCGCACCCGTTCGCACTTGCCCCCCACTGGAGGTTCGCGGAACCACGATTGGCGTCATCGGTATCGATCGTCGCACGACCGGCGGCATCCAAAACGAGGAGTTTCGCATGTTCCAGGTGTTTGCCAATCAATCGGCGATCACCCTCCACGGAGTGGAGCCGGATGCACCGGGGTGTGTGCCGTCGTCATCGCTCTTGACTAACGCCAATCTCACTCAGCTTCTTGCCCCCGCACTGCGGGGGCTTTTTTGTATCTTCTCGGCATGACCACCGATCCGTACGAGCTTTCGCTTCGATTCCCGGCGGCGGGGAACTACCTTATCCAGATGTTTTTGTTTGACCGAGAGCAAACTCCGGTGGTGCCGTCGGATATCGCGCGGCGGCTCGAGGTGAGTCCCGCGGCCGTTACTCAGTCGCTGAAGCGTCTCGAGGTGCAGGGTTTCCTCAAACGGCACCCTGCTCGCGGCTTTTCACTGACCGAAGCGGGAAGATCGATAGCAAAGCGCATCATCGCCCGGCACTACCTGGTAGAGCGTCTGTTGGTCGACAAGCTCGGCGTAGCCTGGGACGTCGCAGACGAAGAGGCGGATCATCTGCAACAGGGCCTCACCCCTCGCATGGAGCAAATTCTCACAGCACAGCTCGGAAACCCGCAAACCTGCCCCCACGGAAACCCGTTTCCCGAGAGCCCCGCCGAATCCGAGATTCTCGCCGCACCACCCATTACTACCGTTGCCCCCGGCTCCACCGTCGAAATTGTCCGGGTAACCGAGTGGGGCGAGATGGTGCCCGGTCTACTCGCCTTCTGCTCTCGTCACGGAGTTGGTATCGGCTCCCGATTCGTTGTACTCAGCGCTGCCGATAGCTCACCTACCGACGTCGTTCGCCTTTGCCCACAGCCGTCAGCGTCGACGCCATCATCCAAATCCACCTCTATAGACCACGAGCTTGCGATACCGCTCGAGTTCGCACGGTTTATCTGCATTAAATACATTACTGCTTGACTCAGCCTTTTAACTCGTATTAAATACCTTACGATAAAAGTAATCTTTATTGGAAGGAGTTTTCTATGCGCACTCGCATTTTCTATACGGTTGCATTGCTTCTTGTGTCGTTCACAGCCTTTGCAGGTGGCCTGAACGAGTCGGATGTCACTTCAGATACATCGACGGCGGCAGAACCCCAACAGGCTCTCGTCGAGATAACCGACGCCCGCGGTCAGGTCGTGACGGTGACCGACGCATCGCGCGTCGTTTCCTTAGGCTCTGCCGTGAGTGAGATCATCGTTGCTCTCGAGCAGACCGATCGACTCGTTGGCGTCGACCTCACGAGCACGTTTCCCGAAGAGGCACTGGCCGCAATCCCAAAAACAGGATACGTACGTGACCTTTCCGCAGAAGGCATCCTCTCGCTCGACCCGACGCTTGTGATCGGCACTGTAGACATGGGCCCACCCGAGGTCATTGAGCAAATCGAGTCGGCGGGAGTCTCGGTTGCCGTAGTCCCTGAAGACGACAGCATCGCCGGGTCCGCCGAGCGTGTGCGCTTTATCGCAGAGCTACTCTCGGCTCTGCAAGAGGCAGATTCCGTCATCGCCGACATCGACGACCAGGAGTCGGAGCTCCTGCAGCTCATCGGCGACGTGCCGGTAGATCAACGGCCAAGCGTCCTCTTTATCTACGCGCGGGGTGCGGGCACCGTGATGGTCTCGGGTGCAGGGACCTCGGCGGATGCGATGATTCAGCTTGCAGGCGGGCGAAACGCTGTCGCCGGATTCGGCGGTTACCGCCCGCTGACCCCGGAGGCAGCAATCGGGGCAAATCCCGACTACATCCTGCTTACCTCGAGTGGTCTCGGAAGTCTTGGTGGGGTCGAGGGGCTTGCAGAAATTCCCGGCATCGCTCAGACCGACGCCTTTGCGGCACGTCGAATCTTGGCCTACGACGACATCTATCTTCTGAGCTTTGGCCCCCGCGCTGCGAGCGCTGCGCTCGAGCTGGCCGAAGCGCTCTACTCCGAGTAGCCGGCAGAGCTCATGTCTAAACGCATGTTGATGCAGGAGGCGCTCCATAGCGGAGCGCCCGCCCTCGCGCGACGTCGTCGCGCCTGGCTTATCCTCGCGCTCGCAGCGGCCCTCCTTGTGGCGCTTGCGATTGTTGCACTTGGGGTTGGTGCGTATACGATAAGTCCGGCGCGCGCTTTCGGAGTCCTCGCGGCAGAGCTCGGAGTAGAGACGCTCGACTATCGCTCGGCCGACCCCTCGGTGCTCGGCCGTCAGCGTGCGGTTTTGCTCGCGATCAGGGCTCCGCGGGTAGTCGGCGCGATCTTGATCGGATCGGTACTCGCCCTCGCAGGCGCTGCGCTTCAGGGGCTGTTCCGAAATCCGCTTGCAGATCCTGCGCTCGTAGGCGTCTCTGCAGGGGCGGCCGTCGCGGTTGCAGCAGTCATCGTCCTTGGTTCGAGTATCGGCGCGGCCGGTGCTCGCCTCTCCCTCTGGACGCAACCCCTTGCCGCATTTGCCGGCAGCATCGGTGCGACCGCGCTGGTCTACGCGCTCGCCACACGGCATCGACGAACCGACGTGGCCACGCTGCTCTTGGCGGGGATCGCGGTGAACGCCATTGCCGGTGCCGGAAACGGCCTCTTCCTCTACCTCGCAGACGATGCCCAACTACGCGACATTACGTTTTGGTCGCTCGGCAGTTTGGGAGGGCTGAGCTGGCGCTCGCTCGCCGTGGCCGGTCCGATCATGGCGACATCGGCGCTCTTGCTGCCGAGCATGGCGCGTGGACTAAACACACTGCTGCTCGGAGAACGAGAAGCGGCGCACCTCGGTACCAATGTGCAGCTCGTGAAAATCGTATCCGTGGCGGTGGTTGCCGCCGGAGTGGGCGCCGCCGTCTCGGTGAGCGGCATCATCGGGTTTATCGGGCTCGTCGCGCCGCACCTGGTTCGTCTCTCGATCGGACCCGACTACCAGACGCTGCTACCCGGCTCGGCTATCCTCGGGGCAATCCTGCTCCTGCTCGCCGACCTTGTCGCGCGAACGATTGTCGCACCCGCGGAACTGCCGATCGGCATCGTGACCGCGTTGGTCGGAGGGCCGTTCTTCATCTGGCTGTTAATAAGATTTCGGGCACGAGGAGGCGTCTATGCTTGAGGCGCGCAGTGTCTCCTACACGATAGGCCAGGTCGAAATCTTGTCCGACGTCTCCCTCTCCATCTCGCCCGGAGAGATCGTCGCGCTTCTCGGGCCGAACGGAGCAGGAAAGACCACGCTTCTGCGTCTGCTCTCGGGAACCGACGCCGAACCCACCGAAGGAGAGCTTGCAATCGACGGCGAGGCGCTTCACGAGCAGACACCGGGAGCCCTCGCGCGGCGTCGCGCCATCCTCTCGCAGGAGCAACACCTTACGGCCGACTTTCCCGCCTTCGACGTCGTACTCCTCGGCCGTACACCCCACGTCACGGGTCGCGAACAACCCAAGGATTTCCAGATCGCCGCCGGCGCTCTTGCCGACGCCAGGGCAAACGCTCTCGCCGACCGTCCGTATACCGTTCTCTCGGGGGGAGAGAAGCAACGAGTCGCATTGGCTCGCGCGAGTGCTCAGATCTGGGAGCGCTCGGATGAAGGTAATCGCTACTTGCTTCTAGACGAGCCGACGAACAACCTCGATCTCGCCCATCAGCACACCGCTCTGCGGCGTGCACGTCGCTGGGCGGCCGACGGTGTTGGAGTGGTCACCGTGCTACACGACTTGAACCTTGCCGCGCAGTACGCCGACCGCCTCGTCATTCTTGACCACGGTCGAGTGGTCGCGTCCGGCCGGCCACGCGACGTCCTAACGCAAGAGCTTATGCGCGACGTCTTCCAGACGGTCGCCCGCATCGAAAACCACCCGTGCTTCGACTGTCCACTCGTTGTCACACTCGAGGCACTCGAAGAACCAGAGCACCCTATTGACCCACGCAACAATCATCAGGAGGAGATTCATGAGCAACACAATGACCGACACCACAGTTCTCGCCGAACGCTGGCGCAAACTCAAAGATGAGTCATCGAGCATCCGCATTCGCGACGCCGCGACCAAGCTCGGCGTTTCAGAACTCGAACTGCTCGTCGCGGCCATGCAACGACCCGAACTGCACCCCGAGCTGCGCGCCCTACGGATTACCGAGCCTATCCCCGAGCTATTCGAACGCATCGGTGAGCTCGGCCGCGTTATGGCGCTCTCGCGTAACGAGGCGGTTGTCTCGGAGACGCACGGCGAATACGGAGAGATCAAACGACACGGAAACGTCGCGGTCGTGCACACCGAGACGATTGATCTGCGAGTTGATTTCTCACACTGGCACTATGGCTTTGTCGTAGGGATGACCTCCCACGGACGCGAGCTCGAGTCGCTGCAGTTCTTTGACTCCGACGGCACGGCGGTCCACAAGATCTACCTCGAAGAACAGAGCAATCGCGAGCTCTTCGACCAAATCAAATCGGTGGCCTCCGCACAATCGCCCGAGCTCGACCTCAAGCCCGCCGCTGCCTCTCCCGATGCTCGCGGCCGGTCAGAGGTAGATGCCGCCGAACTACAAGAAGGATGGCGCGCACTCACGAATGTGCACCAGTTCACCGCGTTACTACGCCGCATGAACGTTACCCGTCTCACTGCCCTCGAGGCTGTGGGCCACGAGTTCGCCCGCCCCGCGGCTCCGGACGCCCACCGCAGACTGCTTCAAGCCGCGCGCGACGAGGCGATTCCGATCATGGTGTTTGTCCGGAGCCCCGGCGTTACGCAGATTCACTCCGGCCCAGTGGAGCGCCTCTCGGCACACCGCGAGTACTACAACGTTCTCGACCCCGAGTTCAACCTGCACATTCGCGAACCGCAGCTTGCCCAAGCCTGGCTCGTGAAGAAGCCGACCGCCGAAGACACGGTGACTTCCATCGAGATCTACGACCACGACGGCGAGCTCGTCCTGCAGTTCTTTGGCGTCCGCGACGACCACGGCCCCGAGGATTCCCGCTGGAGAGAGCTAGCAGAATCGTTACTAAGAGAGTAGGTCGATCTTTGGGCACGCCGCCGGAGCGTCTCGCGTCTCCGGGCGGGCCGGTCGCCCCACGGCGGCGCCGGACTCTGCGGGGCTCGGCGTGTTCTCGCTCTGTCAGTTGCTTCGGGCAACCATCCGCGAGCGTGCAACTACGCCGGACCCGAAGAAGCTGACTCCTGCATTTAGCACAACGAGCCCCGCCGTCCCGAGCCAGAACCACGGTTCACCCGCGGCCTTCTGAATGATCGCCTCTCCGGCAATACTAAATCCGGCGCCGATCAACACGAGGCCGAAAATCGAAAACACAAGCCATTTTATTTTTGCACTCATGGTACAGAAGGTAGCTACTGGAACGGGTGCTGTGGGCGTGATTGCTTGCAGCCGCCGGTAGCGCTCGCTATGCTTGCAACGCGACGCACGCAGACGAGGTAAAGCTGATGACACCAAGAGAACGAGTCCTATCTGCGATCAATCATCGACAACCTGATCGCGTGCCCTTTAGCTGGGGCCTTGGCATAACTCCTGAGATGAGCCAAACGCTTGAAGCATACGGTTCGAAGAATGGCTTCTCCTTTGGCAAGCTGCGAGAGGCGTGTGAGGATGTGCGAACAATCTCGCCTCCGTACTGCGGGCCGACCTGATGATGGAGCGTGTGGCCGAGGCGGTCGTGGACTACATCGACATCTTCTACTTTGCCGACGACCTCGGCGGTCAGTCGACCTTACTGATGTCGCGCGAGACCTATAGAGACGTGATTCAGCCCTACCACGCCCAACTCATCGCCCGCTCCAAGCAGCTCCTGCCGAGCTCAAAGGCGATGTTTCACACCGACGGTGCGGTCTTCGATATCATTCCGGACCTCCTCGACGCCGGGGTCGAGATTCTCGAGGCAGTGCAGACCGACGCAGCCGGAATGGAGCCCGTCCGGCTGAAACAGGCATTTGGCGATCGCCTTTGCTTTCACGGCGGAATCCCGGTGCAATCTCTGCTCCCGAACGAAGACACAGCCACCGTGCGTCTGCGTTGCAAAGAGTTGGTGCGGGTTTTTGGGAACGGTGGCGGCTACGTTGCCGCACCTACGCACGCAATCCAGCACGGCACGCCTCCCGAGAACGTCATGGCGATGCTCGAGACGGTGCTCGGTCCGGCCGACTTTGCGGCAGCCCTCGAGGCGGCGCGAGGGTAGCGCCGGAACGTACTGAAGGCTATTCGCTACCGGCGCGATGCTCGGTCGGCGAGTAGCCAACCAGCTTCTTGAACAAGCGACTGAAGTAGTACGGAGCGTGGAATCCAGAGGCCTGCGCGATCTCCGAGACCGCGTCGTCGGTCTCGCGAAGCAACATCTTGGCGTACTCGACGCGCCGGTGAATGAGATAGTGAATGACGGGCTCTCCATACTCGGCGCGAAAGAGGTGTCGCAGATAGTCGGGGCTTACGTACACCTCACGTGCGAGTGGGGGGCCCTCAAGGCGTCTCCTCAGATGTGAACCGGATCGGCGTCTACCGAAACGGAGCGTATGACTTTCAGGCGCAAAAGCAGGTTGAGGTGTAGAATTATTTCACAAAAAGCTTGCATAAAATCGTTAGCTCCATTATGATTGATGTATAACCTTGTTACTGAGGCACGTTCGGGCAAAGGTGTCCCGAGATCAGGTGCAGCTCAGATAGACGCGTGGTTGGTAGTGATGCCTGCTGCGCTTTTTTTTTGCGCGCTGGTGGTGACGCTCATGATCGGATACGGGAGGTTGATGAAAGCCTGCGACGCCTGCAGACCGACGTCATCGACCTCTATCAGATTCGTCGATGGTACACCGAGGCGCCGCTCGAGGAGACTGCCCGGGCCTTGGACGCCGACCAAGCGCTCGATGTGGCCGACGAGTTCGTCGCGCATGCGGCCACGGTCGGTCGCACCCCCGCTCAGCTCGCCCTCGCGTGGGTACAGGGCGACGCGAGGATCACATCGCCAATTGTAGGCGCGCGCAACGTGGATCAGCTCAAAGACTCGCTGG